>JAUNHF010000172.1 GCA_030524065.1 Deinococcus sp. | reverse complement strand
TACTGGCATAGCAGCGGGCCTCAAGCCCTGTACCCTCACGCGGGTCAAGTAGGCCGGGCAGGGGAGACAGCGCAGCCCCGCGCCAGCACGAGCAAAAGCCCCAGCCGCTCAGGCCGGGGCTTTTGCTGCGCAGAGAAGTGGAGAAGTAGGGAAGTGGAGAATCAGCCCTGGGCAGGGGTCACGACTTCTACGGCGTTCAGGGTTTCCAGCACGCGGTAGGTGTGCTGCTTGCCGCTCGGCACCAGGTAGGAGTCACCGGCTTCCAGCGTCAGGGTTTCGCCTTCTACGGTCAGCTCTACCCGGCCACTGATCACGTAGCCCAGAGTTTCGTAGTCGTTGGCGTGGGGCTGCTTGTCGGCGGTGTCGGACGGCTGCTCGTTGTGCCACAGACGCATGGAGCTTTGTTCGCCCTGCACCAGGTGGTGTTCGCCGTGTTCGCCGTGCCGGGTGTCGTCCCGGCTCACTTTGTAGCTGGTCATGAACCCAGTCTGAGTGCGCCGCCGCGCCGCCGGGTGAGCAGGGGTTGAAGGGACGTTCAGCGGGGCGGCCCGGGGGCAGTGGCCGGCAGGTGGGCCTGCGCCCAGTCTCCGATGGCGTCAATCACCACCTGCAACTCGCGCCCGGCGGGGGTCAGGGCGTACACGCTGCGGCCCAGGCGGGTGGGGCCGTCTTCCAGCCGCTTGCTGACAATGCCCAGGCGCTCCAGATGATCCAGGCGCTGGGTGAGTGTGGCGCTGTTGCAGCCGCCAGCGGCGCGCGCCAGCTCATTGAAGCCCATCTCCTGCTGAAGCAGCACGCGGATAATGTGCAGCACCCATTTTTCCTGCAAGACGACGATGGCGCGGTACACCGGACAGAATTCGGCGGGATGTTCGGGAAGGGGAGCAGAAGGTGTCATGACCCCAGCTTAGCGCACTGGACAAATCAGCTTAGGAAGCACAGTGCTTGACAAAGTAAAGCTAGGCGCTCTAGCATCCCCTTATGACCACTGTGACCTCTGCTCCGCTGACCGCCCACCAGCCCCTGTCCGTCAAGGACGCCATCGAAACCCGCCGCAGCATTCGCCGCTTTGTGCAGGAGCCGTTGGATCAGGCCGACCTGCGCGAAATCCTGCGGTTGGCGAGCCTGGCGCCCAGCGCCTGGAACGCCCAGACCTGGCGCTTTGTGGTGGTGCAGGACCCGGCACTCAAAGAGCAGCTTCAGGCGGCGGCTTATGGACAGCCTCAAGTGACCAACGCCCCAGCGGTGATTGTGGTGTATTCCGACATGGAAGACACCCTGAACACCGTAGAAGAAACCGCTCACCCCGGCATGGGGGACGCGGGCCGCGCCCAGCAGCGCCAGACCTTCGACGGTACGTTTGGCGGCCAGGACGTGGCCCAGCGCGGCCAGTGGGGGCTGAGCCAGGCCAACATCGCCTTCGGGTTCCTGATGCTGGCGGCGCGCAGCATGGGCTACGACACCGTGCCGATGCTGGGCTTTGAGCCCGACAAGGTGCGCGCCCTGCTGAACCTGCCTGAGCATGTGCAGTTTGCCGGCATCCTGCCCATCGGCAAGCGCGCCGAGGAAGGCTTCCCGCACCACCGCCACAGCGTGGACCGCATCACGACCTGGAAGTAAGGCTGCCCGCAGGCAAGATGGCAAAAGAGCGTGTGGGGTCCAAGCGGCCCCCGCGCTTTTTGTTTTGGGGGGAGTGGTTTGGCTGCCCAGGGTGCCGTACTGGCCCGGCGCTTTCCCTTTTCCCTACCTGCTGGGCCACTTGCCGCTAGGCCATCCGGCTGATCTTCCGCTGGAACCCAGCGAGTAAGCTGAAGCGTTATGACTTCAAAGCGCCCGGCCACCATGCTGTTCATCCTGATTGTCGTGCTGATTGATGTGATGGGCATCGGGCTGGTGGTGCCGGTGCTGCCTGGGCTGGTCAAGGAATTAAGCGGCTCCGACGCTGCGGGCGCACGGATGATCGGCGTGCTGACGGCCGCCTACGCGGTGATGCAGTTTCTGATGGCGCCTATTCTGGGCCGCCTGAGCGACCGCTTTGGCCGCCGCCCGGTGCTGCTGGTGGCTACGGCGGGCATGGCGCTGGACTATCTGGTGCTGTACTTTGCGCCCACCGTGTGGTGGCTGCTGCTGGGCCGCATGATTGCCGGGGCCACCGGAGCCAGCCTGACCGTGATCAATGCCTATATTGCCGACGTGTCGCCGCCTGCGGAGCGGTCCGCCAACTTCGGCAAAGTGGGAGCGATGTTCGGGGTGGGATTTATCCTGGGGCCGGCGCTGGGGGGGCTGCTGGGCGACTACGGGCTGCGTATCCCCTTCCTGTTCGCCGCCGGCATCTCGGCCCTCAGCTGGCTGTATGGCCTCTTGATCCTGCCCGAATCGCTGCCGCCCGAAAAGCGCAGCCGCGACTGGAACTGGGCCGAACTGAACCCACTGAGGCCCCTCGCCGCGCTGACCACCTATCCCGCCGTACGGAACCTGACCGGCGTGTTTATCCTGGTGGGCCTCGCCATGCAGGTCATCTTTACCACCTGGGTGCTGTACACCGAAAAGGTGCTGAGCTGGACCGCAGGGCAAAACGGAATCGCGCTGGCGGTGTCGGGCCTGCTCAGTGCGCTGGTAAGTGCCTTTTTGGTGGGGCGCGCCGTCAGTGCCTGGGGCGAGCGCAAAACCCTGTTGGTGGGCCTGGGCTTTGGCGTGGCCGAGTTTCTGATTCTTTCGGTGGCAAGCAGCAGCCCAGTGCTGTACCTGTCGCTGGTGGTAGGAGCGCTGACGGGCCTGGCGCAGCCTGCCATTCAGGGCTATATCTCGCAGCAGGTGGCCGACTCGGAGCAGGGGCGCGTGCAGGGCGCCATCACCAGCCTGCAAAGCGTGGTGGGCATCGTGGGGCCGCTGCTGGCCACCACCGTGTTTGCGGCCTTTACCGCCGCGCACGCTCCGCTGGGCCTGCATTTTCCCGGCGCGGCCTTCCTGATGGGCGCCGTATTTATGGCGCTGGGCATTGCGCTGACCCTGCGGGCCTTTCGGAAAAACGAGCGGCTGACTACAGAGGGCTGAGGGCTTTTTCCTCTCGCGGGCACTTTCTGCCTTTTGCCCTCTTCCGGTGGTCGCCGCAGGCGTACACTGCCCCCTATGGACTGGCTCCGCGACCCCGACCTCAAGCCCATTGCCGCCAAGGTGGAAGCGGGCGAACGCCTCAGCCCCCAAGAAGGCATGCACCTGTTCCGCACCCGCGACATCAACGGCCTGATGCGCCTGGCCGACCTGCAAAAGCGCCGGCTGCACGGCGACAAGGTGTACTTCGTGCACTCCATGCGGCTGGAATTTACCAACATCTGCTACGTGGGCTGCACCTTCTGCGCCTTCGCGGCGCACAAGGACGAGGAGCGCGCCTGGGACTACAGCCCCGAGGAAGTGGTGCAGGAGGTGGGCCGCCGCTACCTGCCGGGCATCACCGAGCTGCACATGAGCAGCGGCCATCACCCCAACCATCCCTGGGAGTACTACCCCGCGATGGTGCGTGGCCTGCGCGAAGCCTACCCCGACTTGCAGGTCAAGGCGTTCACGGCGGCCGAGATCAAGCACCTGTCGCGCATTGCCAAGCGGCCTACGCTGGAGGTGCTGCGCGAGTTGCAGGCGGCGGGGCTGGCGGCCATGCCGGGGGGCGGCGCAGAGATTTTTGCCGAGCGGGTGCGCCGTCAGGTCGCCAAGAACAAGGTCAAGTCGGACGAGTGGCTTCAGATTCACTCGGAGGCGCACAGCCTGGGGATGCGGACCAACGCCACCATGCTGTACGGTCACATTGAGACGCTGGAAGAACGCCTGGACCACATGCACCGCCTGCGCGAGTTGCAGGACGACAGCCTGCACAAGTACGGCGGCGGC
The DNA here is from genome assembly GCA_030524065.1 of Deinococcus sp. Taxonomy (GTDB): domain Bacteria; phylum Deinococcota; class Deinococci; order Deinococcales; family Deinococcaceae; genus Deinococcus. Next base: position 546 of record JAUNHF010000172.1, on the reverse strand, counting down.
TTTCATGCTTTTATTCCGCTGGCCTTTCAGCCGCTGGGCAATACGCTGGCGCAAAACCTGGGCAAGACCGAGTACACCACTGGCCTGGACGACCTGCGCAACCTTGCCGTGGCCCGCCTCTATCTCGACAACTTCCCGCACATCAAGGGCTACTGGGTGATGATCGGCTCGGAGCTGACCCAGGTGAGCCTCGACTGGGGCGTAAGTGACATTGACGGCACCATTCAGGAAGAGCACATTGCCCACGCCGCTGGGGCCACCTCGCCCATGAAGCTCAGCGAAGAGGGCCTGATCCGCATGATTCAGCGCGCGGGCCGCCTGCCGGTGCTGCGCGACGCCTACTACAACGAACTGGCCGAGTTTCCAGCGGCAGAAAGCAGCGCGGCGGACTGAGCGTCGGTCTAGCGGAGGCAGGCGATATGAAAAGAGGCATGCGCCGCGATAGAAGGCCGCTGGGCCTCTCCACTTCGCCGCAGGCTCCGGCCACCTTAAGCGCCACCCGCCCGTTAGGGGCCTGAGCCGTGTGCTAGAGCCGGAACATGCTTA
>JAUNHF010000171.1 GCA_030524065.1 Deinococcus sp. | reverse complement strand
AAAGCGGCCACCAAAGTTTGCACCCCGGCTGGCCTGGAAGTTGCCGCCTTCCTCGGTCACGTCAATGCCGATGGCGCGGAACGCTTTGACGTGCTGGTCCACTGGGCGGAACCCGAAGGCGCAGCCGCCCGGCATGCTGACCGTGGCTTCACCGGCGCGGCCCAGCAGCGCACCCATCATGATGAACGAGGCGCGCATCCGGCTGACCAGCGCATACGGGGCGTCGGTGTGCAGCAGTTCGGGAGTGTGGATGGTCAGGCTGTTGGGGCCGGTCCAGGCGTGACGGGCGCCGACATGGCTGGCGAGTTCCAGAATGGTGTACACGTCACTGAGCCGGGGAATACCGTGCAAGGTTATCGGTTCACTACTCAGAAGGCTGGCCACCAAAATGGGCAGGGCGGCATTTTTACTGGGCTGGACAGCCAACTCTCCTCCAAGGGGATGACCGCCTTGGATACGCAGTGGGGATAGATGCATGGTTATTCCTTTCGGTGCTGCCTGCTGGGCAGCGGGGAGGGTAAAGTGAACAGCAGACCTTCAGCCGCCTTGGGGGGCACAGGGGTCAATACAGTTTTAACCCCCATTTCCCCCAAATATGTGAGGGCAACCAATCTCAAGCCGCATAGTAGCAGTGCTCCCGGGGAGAGTCCACGCAAGAGCGGCGCGGCTACCTGAGCTGCGAAGCCTAACAGACAAGCATTACAGCGGCGCTGTAGGCCCCGGCCAAATCACTATCCGGGAGCACTCCACACATCCTTCTGACAGGCCACCGGCCGGCGCGGCTGACATTTGAAATCCCCTGACAAGGAGGCGTAGCGCCCCGGAGGGCAGCCGGCAGGACAGGGCAGCGGCTGGGGAGCTAGTCAGCGCGGCCAGGGCGCAGGGCCACCGGCTGGCCCACACTCAGCTGGGCCACGGTGCCGCTGTCCAGCACCCGGCGGGCGCTCAGGTAGCGGGGCGACCAGTAACGGTCACTTTCCAGCTTGTCAATCACCACGCGGCCGTAGTAAGAGTTGGCATTCACGAACTGGTCCTCGCCCAGATAGATGCCGACGTGGGTCACACTGCCGCGCCCCACCGTGTCAAAAAACACCAGATCGCCGCCGCGCAGCGAAGCGCGGGCCACCGGCTGGCCTACTTGCGCCTGTTGGGCGCTGGTGCGCGGCAGCGAGAGGCCCAGCGGCTGGAACACCCGCACCACAAAGGAGCTACAGTCCACCCCGGACGGCGAGTTGCCGCCGTACACGTAAGGAGTGTTCAGCATCGCCAGGGCGTTGCGGCGCCAGCCGATCAAGTCAGCGCTCGCCTGCGCCGGTGGGTGACCCAGGCCGGACGGGGCACTGAGTTCCGGCGCCGCGCCGGGCGCCGCAGGGGTTGGCGTGACCGAGAAGGCTGGAGCCGACGCCAACGCTTCTTGTGGCATGGGCCGGGCCTGCGGCGCTGCTGGAATCGCCAGCCACTGTCCGATCTCGATGGTGTTGTCGCTCAGCCCGTTGGCCGATTGCAGCGCTTCTACCGTCAGCCCCCTGGTGCGGGCCAGACTGTAGAGCGTGTCCCCCTTGACCACTTGATGGGGCGCGATGGCCGCGACTTTGAGCACCTGCCCCACTTCCAGGTCGTGGGTGCTCAGGTCGTTCAGCTCCAGCAATTGCGGCACGCTGAGACCGTACTCACGGGCCAAACTGTAAGCAGTATCGCCGCGCTGCACAGTGATCTGGTTGTACGAAAACAGCTGCCGGGGGGCGGCGGCAGCTGGCGGGGCTTCGGGCGGGGTGCCCGGCAGGTTGTCGGCACCTGAAAAACTTTGGGCGGCCGCGCCACCGGCAAAGGGCGCACAGCACACCAGGCCAAGCAAAAGAGCGCGGGACAGACGAGCGCCAGAAAGGGACAATGGGTCAGCAGTTATCAGCATAGGCTCACTCTCTTTCGGGGGGCAGCCCACTTCAGCGCACGCCGCTGCCCGGTTCAACCTTCACGGATTGATCAGACTTTGCCCACCCACGGTAACATCCGCCACTTAGTTTGCCAAGAGGTGATTCTCATCCATTGTCGTGCAATAGCCCCGGCCCTCTCTCCTCCCCCGCCCCTTCGCTGTGCGGGCGCTCCACCATGCGGCCACGCGCTATGCTGTCAGCCATTCATGGAACTGTCCCTTCGCGAACGCCAAAAAGAACGGCGCCGCAGCGAGATTTACCAGGCCGCCATTGCCCTGTTCAAAGAATGCGGCTTCGAAAACACCACGGCCAGCGAGATCGCCCGGGCCAGCGGAGTCTCACGCGGCACCTTTTTCAACTACTACCCCTACAAAGAAGCGGTGCTGCTCGACTACGGCAGCCTGGTGGTAGAGGAGCTGGAGGCCGAAGCCGGGCGCCGGCTGAGCAGTGGTCAGCCCCCCCTGAAGGTGCTGTACGACATCTGGTCGCTGCTGGCCGACGAGAACACCAAGGAGCGTGACCTGTTTCCCCCGCTGGCCTACGAGGTGATGAACCCCAACCCCGAACGCGCCCAGACGGCCTACCGGGCGCTGCGCCTGAGCGGCGTGGTCGAGCTGATTTTGCGGCCCCTGCACGAAGCGGGCGAACTGCGCTCGGATCAGAGTTTGGCCCGCATCAGCAACCTGATCGCCGACACTTACCTGCTGGTGGCCCTGCGCTGGAGCGCCTACGGCACTGGCCGCAGCCTGCACGAAGAACTGCGGCTGTCGCTGGACCTGCTGCTGACCGGCGCCCTGAAACGCTAGAGCTAGACTGAAGTGCTTCAGCCCTTACGAATGGCAGGAAGGCCCAGGTGCCAGCAGGACAGAAAGCTGTAGGAACTGGCCGCTATAGTGCCCTTACAGCCGTGTCCGGCCCAGCAGAAGGGAATAGCAGGTGGTGAGGCATGTCCAGCAAGATATCCGGCAAAAAAGGCAAAGCAGACAGGGGCGCCCGCAAGGAGCCGCTGGACCTGCTGGTGGGCCCCCCCAAGCACCCGTGGCCCTTTAGCCGGGGCCTGCTGACCCGCACCCTGCTGCACGCCGGCGCCAACCGCAAAGAGGCGGCCAGTATCGCCCGCTACGTGGAACAGTATCTGCGCGACCATGAACTGAGCCCCATCCGCACCGAGGACCTGCACACCCTGCTGGTGCGCGTGACCAAGGAACAGGGCAGCCGCTCGCTGGCCCGCCGGGTGGCGCAGCAGACGCCATTTTTCCAAGATATTCAGGTGCATTCGGCCAGCGGCAAGACGCCATTTTCGCGTTCGCTGCTGGCCCGGCGGCTGGACGACACCGGCCTGGACACCAAGGAAGCCTACGCGGCGGCCCGGCAGGTGGACCTGTACCTGCGTGAAAAGGGCCTGCGTGAGGTCAGCGCCGAGGAGCTCCAGAACTACGCCGCCGAGGTACTGGCCCACAACTACGGCGAGCATTTTGCGCGGACCTACCGCTTTGCCCTCAACAATCAGGGGCGGGTGGGCGTGATCAGCACCGACAGCCCGGAGCAGGTGCAGCCGATTCCCTTTAGCAAGGGCATCCTGATGCAGTCGCTGCTGGCCGCCGGGGCCGCGCCAGACACAGCCCGCACGCTGGCCCGCGCCGTGCAGCGCGACTTGCAGGGCCAGGAGGACCAAGTGGTGACCCGCGCCCAGATTCGCCGGATGGTGCAGCGCCGGCTGCGCGACGAGGCGGGCAAGCACGTCAGCGCCCGCTACGGGCTGCTGCGGTCCATCCGCCACCTGCCGCGCCCCTTGCTGGTGCTGATCGGCGGGGTGTCGGGCACCGGCAAGTCGCATCTGGCTTCCGAGGTGGCGTACCGGCTGGGGATTCCCCGCATCATCAACACAGACTCGGTGCGCGAGGTGATGCGGGCGATGGTGTCGCCGCAGCTGATTCCTACGCTGCACGCCAGCACCTTTCATGCCTGGAAATACCTGCTGCCCCCCGGCGAGGAGCGCCCCGAACATCCCGACCGGCTGGCCCTGGAAATCGGGTTCCGCGAGCAGGCGCGGCAGGTGTCGGTGGGGCTCAACGCCATCGCCCGGCGGCTGGTACACGAGAACGCCGACCTGGTGGCCGAAGGGGTGCATCTGGCGCCCGGCTTCCTGGACCCGCAGCTGACCGAAAACGCCATCGTGGTGTCGGTACTGCTGACCATCCCCGACGAAGACGAGCACCGCGCCCGCTTCGCCCGGCGGGAACAGGAAGCGTCGGGGCGGCCCGAAAGCCGCTACCTGCAAAGTTTCCAGGAGATTCGCGGCCTACAGGACTATCTGGTGCGGGTGGCTGAGCGCCAGGGGGTGCCTATTTTGGAGCACCTCTCGCTAGACGAGCAGGCCGAGCGCACGGTGGATATCGTGCTGGCACAGCTGCCGGCGGCCCTTATGGAACTGCGCGAGGACTACAGCGGCGACGGCGACGAGGAAGAAATGGACTTCCTGGAATATGCCAGCAGTCTGGCGGTTCCACTGGGAAATGCCGCTTCCGCCGAGCTGGAAGCGGCGGGCGAAGAACCCGGCACCTCCTGAGGGCGGGCGCCCCCTCAAAAATGGGCCTCTTCTGA
>JAUNHF010000170.1 GCA_030524065.1 Deinococcus sp. | reverse complement strand
CCGGCAGCTTCAGCGCCCGCTCCACATCGGCCCAGGACACCAGTTTGAAGTTGGTCTGGCCTTCTACGCCGCCGGCCTCGCCGTCTTGCACCACCAGCAGGCCGCCGGGGTAATCGCTTCCCAGCGGAGACAGCACCACGTCAGCTCCGTCGCTGTCCTGCACCAGATCGCTACCGGCCGCCACTTGAAAGGAGCCGAAATACTGCTTGCCGTCGCGGCTGTACACCGCGTAGGCGTTGCTGCCCTGGCTGCTGACCAGCAAGTAGCCCCGGCCTGCGCGGCCACGGACCAGGGTCAGCCCTTCCACGTCAGCCTGAAGGCGGGGGGCCAGCGGAGCCACCTGATCCAGCAATACGCTGCGGCGTCCATCCAGGTCCCAGCGCCACACCCCGATCTGCTCTTGCCCCAGGAAAGCCACGCCCTGCTCGGCGTCCACCACCATGCCCTCAAACTGCGGGTCGTCCACCGTCAGGCCCGGCCTCTGCGCCGGCAGTTCCACCCGGCGCAGAGGCCGCACGCTCACGCCCTGGCCGTCGTCATACAGCGCGAACTCGCCCACCACCGGAAACCCGTTTTGGCTGACCAGCACCCGGTCTTCTCCGGCGCCCGTGCGGTAGGCGGCCAGACCGTAGGCAGTGCGCTTGCCGTCGCTGCCGCTGCTGGGGCTAAACAGCAGCGGTGTGGCCGGGCTGGTCACGTCGCGCAGGGTGCGCGTCTGCGGGTCAATCACGAACGCCGCCACCCGGTCGCCCCTGCGGTCGCTGGTCACGGCGAGGTCCACCGTTGCGCCGCCCAGCCGGAAGCCCCGCACCAGGTCCACGTTGTTGTAGCGAATTCCGCCGGGGTTGAGGTCCTGAATGGTCTGCCCCTGCAGGTCAAAGACGGTCAGGCCGCCTTCCTTGCGGGTGGCGATCACAAAGGAGCGGGCCGGATCGGCGGCATCCACCCAGATCGCGGGGTCGTCCGAGTCGGCGGGGTCGCCTACCGGCGCGGTTTGTGCGCGGGCTTGGACCACCGGCAGCGCGCCCGCACCCCCCCCAGGAGCGGCCGGGCCAGTCGCCACTGGGGCGCAGGCACAGAGAGAGACCAGCAGCAGCGGCCAGATGAACCGTGACATAAGGCAGTATTGGTCCGCTGCATCAGCCGCCCGTCAGCCCCTGCTTGTGCTGGCCCAGCTTGACCGGGTCCGGGTTCGCAGTCACCTCCTGTGCGCAGCGGCTAAACTGGAGTACATGACTCAAGATTCCTCTGCCTTTACCCCCGAACGCCCGCTGCGGGTGGCTGTGATCGGCTCTGGCCCCAGCGGCATCTACTCGGCCGAGAGCCTGATCAAACAGACCGAGGTGCCCACCGAGGTGGACATCTACGACCGCCTGCCCACTCCCTACGGCCTGGTGCGCTACGGCGTGGCCCCCGACCACCTGACCATCAAGAGCGTGACCAAAGCGTTCGAAAAGACCCTGAACGACAGCCGGGTGCGCTTTTTGGGCAACGTGGAATTCGGGCGTGACCTGAGCCGCGCTCAAGTGCTGGAACACTACGACGCCGTGATCTATACCGTAGGCGCCAGCAGCGACCGCCGCCTGGGCATTCCCGGCGAGGACCTTGAAGGCTCGATCAGCGCCACCGAGTTCGTGGCCTGGTACAACGGCCACCCCGACGCCGCCACCCGCAACCTGGACCTGAGCGGAGTGACGGGCGTGGCCGTGATCGGTGTGGGCAACGTGGCCCTGGACGTGAGCCGCATCCTTGCCAAGACGCCAGAAGAACTGCACACCTCGGACATCGCTGCTCACGCGCTGGACGTGCTGGGCCGCAGCGGAGTGCGGGACGTGCATATCATGGGCCGGCGCGGCCCGGTGCAGGCCAAGTTCACCACCAAGGAACTCCGCGAGTTTGGCGAGCTAAAAGCCGCGAATGTGGCGCTGCGCCCCGGGGAAATGCAGGTGAGTGAAGCTGAGGAAGCGGCCATCACCGACAACGTGGTGAAGAAAAACCTGGAAGTGCTGCGCGGCTTCGCGGAACTGGAACAGCGCGGTGTGCCGCGCACCGTTCACTTCCGCTTCTTGGTTTCTCCCAGTGAAATCCTGGGGGACGAGCAGGGCCGGGTGCGGGCCATCCGGGTGGAGAAAAACCGCCTGACGCAGAGCGGCGGCGCCGAAGGAACCGGCGAATACGAGGAAATTCCCGTGCAGCTGGTCCTGCGCTCGGTGGGCTACCGGGGCGTGCCGCTGCCTGACGTGCCCTTTGACGAGCAGGCCGGCACCATCGCCAACGAGGGCGGGCGCGTGACCGGCGGCCAGGGCGAATACACCGCCGGCTGGATCAAGCGCGGCCCCAGCGGCGTGATCGGCACCAACCGCAAGTGCGCCGCCGATACGGTGGCCCTGCTGCTGGCCGACGTGAGCAGCGGCGCTCTGGCCCCCCGCGCAGGCAGCCGCGAAGCACTGGACGCGCACTTGGCGGCCCACCCGGTCTACACCTTCGGGGACTGGCAGGTGCTGGATCAGCACGAGCAGAGCAGCGGCGGCGCCGCCGGCCGCCCACGCCACAAGGTCGTTCACCTTGAAGAAATGCTGACCCACCGCCGGAGCTGACCGGCTGAAGTGCCGCACCCAAAGGCAGAGCGGGGGCCACAGCAGGACAGTTCTGCTGCGGCCCCCGCTCTGCCAGCTGTCTCCCGGGTACTCCGGCGCCTCAGGCCAGCGGGCTGGGGCCGATCTCCGCCCGGTGGGGCCGGGGGCGCAGTCCATCACGGTCAATCAGGGCGCCCACCTGCTGGCAGCGGCACGAGCGCGAGCGGCACAGCAGCGCCCTTGGCTGGTGCTCCAGCAGCTCTACCGCCCGGTCCACCAGCGCCCGCAGCGGATAAAGCTGAAGCGTGGAGCGGCCCACCTGCACCCGGCGGCCCAGATCCTGCACATGCGGCGCGAGGTTCGCAAAATCCGCCGAGCAGTTGGGAAAGGCCATCTCCACCACTTCCCCGTGCAGCTCGGCCCAGCGGGAAAGGTAAGGCACGCCGCCCAGATATTCACCGTAGTGGACCGCCGTGTTGCTGTCCCAGTCGGTGCCGATCATCAGCGAGTACCCGCCCAGCTCGTACAGCGCCCCCACCGGGCCATAGGGCTGGTCCAGCGTCTGACTGCGGGTGATGTAAGCGGCCTCTTCCCCGACCGCCACGAAGCTGAGGGTGGGGTGAAACGACCGCAGGGCGTCCGAGCGCTCCACCATCTCCTGCGGCAACCGGCCCAGCTCGCGGCTGACCCGCCGGTCACGCGTAAAGCGGGCATGCACCGAGTCACTGGCGCGGTACAGCATGGTGGCGTAGGTAAAGGCCGGGGCCGCCAGCGTGGCCGTGCGGCCCACCAGGGCGTCCACCAGTGTGCGTGAACCGCCGTCCAGCCGCCCAAACGACCGCAGCGAAGCGTGCGCCAGCACATGCTGGGTGCCGTCCAGCCCCAGGGCGGCCAGACCAGCGTCCAGCTCGGCAGGGTCTACCGCAGATTTGCTCATCAGATTAAACACAGGCTCCAATCTTATCCCGCTGGGCGGACCCGGCAAGGGGCAAGGGGGGTGCGGAAACCGGCCCCCCTAGTCCTGCCGCCAGATCCCACCAGGTGGGAAGCGGCCGAGGGGGGGTGGGGGGCCACTAGACATGCGGCGCAGCTTTAACTTTGGTCCCGCTGGCCCTGGCCGGAGCGGCTGAGGGGCAACGGTTCGGCCGCACTCCGCGTCACTTCACAAACAGCATCTGGCGGTAGGTGGGCAGGGTCCAGCGCTCATCGCTGACCAGGCGCTCCAGCTGGTCGGCCACTTGGCGCACCTTCAGCATTGCCGGCAGCACCCGGTCGCGCACATGGAAGGCCTTGTCGTGCACTTCCTCGCCGCCCAGCTCAGCGTTCTGCTGGCGCAGGTCCTGCAGCGCGCTGTAGAGCTCGTCGGTCAGCCCTTCCACCTCGCGGATCAGTTCCTTGACCGCCCGGCTCCCGCCCGAAGCGTACAGGTCGCGCAGGTAGCCCAGCGTGTCGGGCAGCAGCACCGTCTGCGCGATGGCTTCGGTCAGCTCTCCTTCAATGTTCACCGTCTTGAAGTAGATCTCGAACATGATTTCCTGCCGGGCTTCCAGCTCGCGCCCGTTCAGCACGCCGTGGCGGGTAAACAGCTCAATGTTCTTGGCGCTGGTCAGGTGTGGGAAGGCGTCCAGGCTGGTCCGCAGGTTCAGCAGGCCGCGCTCAAATTCGGCCTCGCGGTGCCAGGCTTCGTTGTAGCCGTCGCCGTCGAACAGCACGCGCTTGTGCTGGGCATACACCTCGCGGAAAATGTCCCCTACGGCCTTGTCCAGCGCGGTGCCGGCGTCCAGTGCGGCCCGCAGCCGCTCGGTCAGCTGCGTCACGCCGTCGGCCACGATCAGGTTCATCACGGTAATGGGCAGCGAGATGCTCTGCGAGGAGCCGGGCGCGCGGAACTCGAACTTGTTGCCGGTAAAGGCAAAGGGGCTGGTGCGGTTGCGGTCGCCGGCATGACGGGGAATGTCCGGCAGCACGGCGCTGCCCATGCCCAGCAGGCCCTTGTGTTCGCCGCGCCC
>JAUNHF010000169.1 GCA_030524065.1 Deinococcus sp. | reverse complement strand
TCCAAGTTGATGGTGTAGCCTTCGCTGACACCCTGCACCGCGTTGGCGATCAGACTGCGGGCCAGGCCATGCTGGGCACGCTGCTCGGGCTTGTCGTTGCTGCGCTCGACGACCAATTGGTCGCCTTCTTGCTTGACGCTGAGGCCCTGATGATAGGGAACCGTCAGTTCACCCTTAGGCCCCTTGGCTTTGAAAACGCCGTTTTCGGCGCTGACCGTGACCCCACTGGGCACGGTAATGGGTTGTTTACCAATACGGGACATGCTGTCTCCTTCTGTTCAGTCCAGACTGCTTGGCCTGGAAAAATCGTGAAGCGCTGTTTACCAGATCACGCAGATGACTTCGCCGCCCACGCCTTCTTTGCGGGCTTCGCGGTCAGGCAGCAGACCTTTGCTGGTCGATACCACGGCCAGGCCCATGCCATTGCGGACGCGGGGCAGACGGTCGGCGCTCAGGTAAGCGCGGCGCCCGGGACGGCTCACGCGCTCAATGTGCTTGATGACCTGCTCACGGCGGGCGCCGTACTTCAGGCCGAGACGCAGCACGTCAAACTGCTGGCCTTCGGGGCGCAGACGCTCTACGGAGCCGATGTAACCTTCTTTAACCAGCAGCTTTGCCAGTTGTTCTTTGAACTTTGACGCCGGCACATCCACGCTCTCTTTGTATCCGCGGGTTGCGTTGCGGATGCGCGTCAGCATGTCAGCAATAGGATCACTAACCATTATTCCTCCAGGGGCACCTCGCCCCAGGACAGAGGGAACCGGCAAAGCGGCTCCCAGGTTTTCCCAGGAAAAACGGCCCAGATTGAGCCGAACTTTCTCTTGTTAGGGACATTTCCCAGATGCGGACGATCACCAGGCAAGGCGCCTTGGTTCGTATCCGCCGGGACGGACACCAGAAACTGGGATTACCAGCTGGCTTTGCGCACGCCGGGCAGTTCGCCGCGGTGGGCCATTTCACGCATCACGATGCGGCTTACGCCAAAGTGACGAATGTAGCCACGGGGGCGGCCAGTAAACTCACAGCGGTTGTGAAGGCGGGTAGGGCTGGCGTCGCGGGGCAGCTGGCTCAAACCGTAATAGTCGCCGGCAGCCTTCAGTTCGGCGCGCTTGGCGGCGTATTTGGCTACCTTCTGCTCGCGCTGCTTCTGCTTAGCAATCTTGCTCTTTTTAGCCATGTTTGTCTCTTCCTTTCTTCCTGGTCTCTTAGTGCGGCCGGGACACAGTCAGCCAGGGCTAGCCTGACCTCAAAGCGGCAATAAGGAGTGCAGCCATAAAAGCTGCAACTCCTTACTCTACCCTACTCGGCCGAACTTGAAAAGGGAGGGGCCTTGGCCTTAGCGGCGGAAAGGCAGACCCAGGCCCTGCAACAAGGCGCGGGCTTCTTCGTCGGTGTTGGCAGTGGTAACAATGGTGATATCCATACCACGGGTACGGTCCACCATGTCATAGGTGATTTCAGGGAAGATCAGCTGCTCTTTGATGCCCAGGTTGTAGTTGCCGCGGCCATCAAAAGCGTTAGGGTTGATGCCCCGGAAGTCACGGATACGGGGCAAGCCTACGTTGATCAGCTTGTCCAGGAAAACCCACATGCGGTCACCACGCAGGGTTACCTTGACACCAATGGGCATGCCCTGACGCAGCTTGAAGTTCGAGATGCTCTTTTTGGCCTTGGTGATGACCGGCTTTTGCAGGGTAATCAGGGCCAGCTCCTTGGCCGCCTTATCAATGGCCTTGGAATCATCACGCGCAGCGGAACCGAGACCTTCATTGATCACGATCTTCTCAATGCGGGGCGCAGCCATCACGCTGGAGTAGCTGAACTGCTCCACCAGCGCGGGACGCACCTCACTCTGGTACTTTTCTTTGAGTTGCAACATAATTCCTCATTTCGGGCGGACGGGTCGCCCAGGCCGCCCCTTCTGGGTGGGCGGCCCCACAGGTTTAGTCGATGACCTTGCCGCTGGCCGCAGCAACGCGCACCTTGCGGCCGTCAACGACCTGCTTACGCACGCGGGTGGCTTTGCCGGTTTCAGGATCAACCAGCGCCACTTTGGAGGCGTGCAGGGCAATCTCTTTCTCCACACGGCCACCTTCAGGATTGGCGAAGCTGGGCTTGACGTGCTTGATGACGGTGTTTACACCTTCAACCAGCACTTTGTGATCACGGGGGGAGGTTTCCAGCACTTTGCCGGTTGCGCCCTTGTGCTTACCGCTCAGGACCACCACAGTGTCGCCCTTGCGGACATGCAGCTTGTTGCTGTGGTGTTCGCCTGCTGCTTTACGGGCCATTACAGCACCTCCGGAGCAAGGGAAACGATCTTCATGAAACGGCGGTCACGCAGTTCGCGGGCCACCGGGCCGAAGACGCGGGTGCCGCGGGGTTCACCGTTTTGGTTGATCACCACAGCGGCGTTGCGGTCAAAGCGGATGGTGCTGCCGTCGGCACGCTTGATGGCGTGACTGGTCCGCACGACCACGGCCTTCACCACGTCACCAGCTTTCACGGCGCCACGGGGAGCAGCGTCCTTCACGCTGGCCACAATAATGTCGCCGACCTGAGCGTAACGCTTGTTGCCACCACCACCAGTGGTCAGACCTTTGCCGCCGATGCCCGAGTTCAGCACACGGATGCACATCAGTTCGCGGGCCCCACTGTTGTCGGCCACATCAAGACGGGTTTGCACCTGAATCATGCTTCGCCTCCAACAGTTTCGGTGGCGACTTCGGTTTCGGCCACAGTGGTTTCCATGCCACGGGGACGCTCAATCAGGCGAGTGACCTTCCAGGTCTTGCTCTTGCTGATAGGGCGCACTGCGATGATTTCCACACGGTCGCCAGTGCGGTATTCGTTCTGCTCGTCGTGGGCCGCGTACTTCTTGCTGCGGGTCACAACCTTGCCGTACAGAGGGTGGGCGAAGCGGCGCTCCACCTTCACGCTCACCGTCTTGTCAGCCTTGTCGCTGACCACGGTGCCCTGGAAGGTCTTTCTCAGGGCAATTTTCTTCTGTTCACTCATTGCTGACCTTCCTTGCGCTGACGCTCACCACGAATGGTGTTCAGCTGAGCCACTTCACGGCGCAGCTGGCTGACGCGGTGGGGCTGGGGCAGGGTGCTCACCGAAGCCTGGAAGCGCAGTTCCATCAGCTCCTTCTTGCGGTTTTCGATTTCCTGATCGAAGTCGGCCAGCGCCAATTCACGCATATCACTGGGCTTCATCGTATACCTCGCGCTTGACCATCTTGGTCTTGATCGGCAGCTTGTGGCCGGCCAGACGGAATGCTTCCTTGGCCTGAACTTCGGTCACACCGGCCACTTCAAACATCACGCGGCCAGGCTTGACCACAGCCACCCAGAATTCCACGGCGCCCTTACCCTTACCCATTCGAACTTCCAGGGGCTTTTTGGTGACAGGCTTGTCGGGGAAAATACGGATGTAGATCTTACCGCCACGGCGGAAGTGACGGCTCATCACGATACGGCAGGCTTCAATATGGTTGGAGCGAATCCAGCCCGGCTCCATGGCTACCAAGCCATAGTCGCCAAATGCCACGTAGTCGCCGCCCTTGGCTTCACCGCGCATGCGGCCACGGAACTGCTTACGGTACTTGGTGCGCTTAGGAAGCAGCATTGGGTCCTCCTTGACGGCGGCGGGCGGTCGGGCGGCGGCGGCCACCTGCAGGACGCTCACCACGGTTACGGCGTTCGCCACCTTCTTCGTTGTTGGCAGGGCGGGCGCTGCGGCCCTGGGTGCCCTCGGTACGTCCACCGATCACTTCACCGTTGAACACGAGCACTTTGATACCCAGCTGACCATAAGTGGTGCTGGCCGTCGCGGTGCCGTAGTCAATGTCGGCACGCAGGGTGTGCAGGGGCACGCGGCCTTCCAGCACTTTCTCGGTACGGGCCTGCTCGGCTCCGCCCAGGCGGCCAGACAGGATCACCTTGCAGCCACGGGCGCCCGACTCCATCACGCGCTGGGCAGCCTGCTTCATTGCACGGCGGAAGGCAAAGCGGCGTTCGATCTGCTCGGCAATGCGCAGGGCCACCAAAGGAGCGCTGGTGTTGGGGTTAGGAATTTCTGCAACGTTGACGGCCACAGTGCCGGCTTCGACCATGTTCTCAATGGTCTGGCGGATGGCCTTGATGCTCTCGCCACCCTTGCCGATCACGATGCCGGGCTTGGCAGCGCTGATGATCACGTTGATCTGCTGACCAGCGCGCTCAATTTCAATGCGGGCAATACCGGCAGCCTGCAGCTCCTTGTGCACCAGCTGACGAATCTTCTCGTCCTCGCGCAGCATCTGGCTGTAGTTCTTTTTGCCGGCATACCAGCGGCTGTTCCAGCCACGGGTCACGCCGAGGCGGAAGCCGTTGGGGTTGATTTTGTTACCCATTAGTTGGCTCCTTTTTCGCCGACCACGATGGTGATGTGGCTGGTGCGCTTGCGGATGATGTTGGCGGCGCCGCGGGCCCGGGGAATCAGACGCTTCAGGGTAGGGCCGGCGTCCACATAGGCCTCTTTGATAAACAGCTGGTCTTCCAGCATGTCGTCGTTGTGCATCGCATTGGCCTTGGCCGAGTTCAGCACCTTGCTGATGGGCTCA
>JAUNHF010000168.1 GCA_030524065.1 Deinococcus sp. | reverse complement strand
TGCGGATTATGGACCTTGGTGCTGCCCAGACCGCTGTGCAAGCCGCTCGCCGCGTCGCCGTGCTGACCGGCGCGGGCGTAAGTGCCGAAAGCGGCATTCCCACTTTCCGGGATGCCCAGACCGGCCACTGGGCGCGCTTCCGGCCCGAAGACCTCGCCAGCCCCGCTGCCTACGCCCGCGACCCGCAGCTGGTCTGGGAGTGGTATGCCGGGCGTTACCGGGACGCGTTGGCCGCGCGGCCCAACCGTGCCCACGCCCTGCTGGCCCGGCTGGAACGGCAAAAGGGAGCTGGGTTTTTGCTGGCGACCCAGAATGTGGACGGCCTGCATGCCCGCGCCGGCAGTGGAGCGCAGGGCGGTCAGCTGGTCGAGCTGCACGGCAATCTGGGCCTGGCCCGCGACGAGGTCACAGGCGAGGTCTCTGCGCTGCCTGACCCGGCGCAGCTCACCTTGCCGCCCCGCTCACCTGCTGGGCACCGGATGCGTCCGCATATCGTCTGGTTCGGGGAATTTCTGCCCGAAGACGCCCTGAACGCGGCTGAACAGGCTTTTGCCGAGGCCGAGGTGGCCCTGATTATCGGCACCAGCGGAGTGGTGTATCCGGCGGCGGGCTTGGCGTTCGAGACACGTCAGGCGGGCGGCCAGGTGATTGAGATCAATCCGGAGTGCACAAAGCTGACCCCGTATGCAAGCCTCAGTCTGCGTGAGACAGCGTCGCGGGGGCTGGCGCTGCTGCTGAATAGGGACCAACTGGATTGACGTGTGGCTGGCGCCAGGAGGCAGGCGGCTGGGCACTATTCCAATGCAGCTCACACCACATGGGCCCCGGGCCCGCTATACTTCCCCGATTGTGCGGCCGCCTTATGGCACTGGCCTGCTGAGCTGGCAGGGCCGAGAAGCAGGCGGCGACCCGGAGCAGCCTAAGCAGAAGCGTTATTGGCCTTACCACTGCTTGCTGTGACCTGCACACTGCCTGTGAAGGACGTTGTTCCCTGTGTCCGACTTCCGTACTTGCGCCGCGCCCCTGCATCTTCCTGACGTCCCTTCCCACGGCCCTGACCGGAGTGGCCTGCCGCGACCTGGGGCTAGAGCGGAGCTGCCCCTGCCCACCGACCCCGAAAGGAGCCCCACCATGACGGCTCAGATGAAAGTTCTTACGCTGCCGGAAACCGAAATTTTCCCTGCCCGCATCAAGGCGGTTGAGCCGGGTGGCGCAGCCGAGGCGGCTGGCGTGCGCCCCGGCGACATGCTGCTGCGGATGAACGGTCAGGCGGTCACAGATGTGCTGGCGTACCGCCGCATCCTGACTGAAGGCGATGTGGAACTGGAAATGGCCCGCCCCGCCGAGCTTCAGCCCGCGCCGTTTGGGATGCCGGGGATTGGTCGCGACAAGACCTGGCGTCCGGTAGGCCAGCCCCCGCTGCCCGAGTTTGACCGGGTCTGGACGTTTGCTGTCAGTTGGGAAGACCCCGGCATTGAGTTCGAGGATGTGCTGTTCGATGGCATCAAGAAGTGCGCTAATAAGTGTGATTTTTGTTACGTGCACCAGATGCCCAAGGGCTTTCGCAAGAGCCTGTACATCATGGACGACGACTACCGATTGTCGTTCCTCTTCGGGTCGTTCGTGACCATGACCAACCTGTCGGACGCCGACGTGCAGCGCATCTTGGATGAGAACCTCTCGCCGCTGTACGTGTCGGTGCACACCACCAACCAAGACCTGCGCCAGGACATGATGAATTGGTGGAAGCTGAAGGTCAAAGACGAGGCTTCGGTGGATATCAAGGGCATGATTGAGCGTCTGAGCGACATTGACCTGTACACCCAGGTGGTGCTGCTGCCCGAGCGCAATGACCGCGAGGAGCTGGACGGCACGGTGGAATACCTTGCCAGCCGGCCCAACGTGATTTCGGCCGCGGTGGTGCCCATCGGCCTGACCGGGCACCGCAAGAACCTCGCCGACGTGCGCACCTTTACCCGTGAGGAAGCCCGCGACACCATCGCCCGTCTGAACGTGTGGCGGCGGCGCTTCCTGGCCGAAAAAGGCACCCGTTTCGTGTTTCCCAGCGATGAGTTCTATCTGCTGGCCGGAGAGCCGCTGCCGAGTGAAGAAGAGTACGAAGGCTTTCCCATGCTTGAAAACGGTGTGGGTATGGTGCGTGATTTCCTGACCGAGGACGTGCCCGCAGACCTGCCTGCCGCACTGCCGCAGCCGATGAAAGTTATTCTGGGCACGGGCAGCCTCTTTGCCGAGACGCTGGACCGCGCTGTAGAGCCGCTGCGTGCCATCGCGGGTCTGGAGCTGGAAGTGCGGGCCATTCGCAATGTCACTTTTGGCGAAGTGACCAGCGTGGCGGGCCTGCTCACAGGCCGCTGCTTTCGCCACGGCATCACCCCCGGCGAGGCCGATTTGCTGCTGGTGCCGCCCACCACGCTGCGCTACGGCACCGAGCTGATGCTGGACGACCTGAGCCTGACCGAGCTGCGCGCCGACCTGAAAATGGATATTCGTCCCGGCGGCTCCACCCTGGGCGAGCTGGCCCGCGTGATTCTGGAAGGCGCCCAGAGCAGCGGCCCGCAGTGGGGCATGAGCGCCCACGCCGTCAAGGAAGAGCGCGGCCGCGCCTAAGCTTCTGCGCTCTGCGCTTCCCCTGCCCCCAGTTGCCTGTCCTGGCCGCTGGGGGCACTGACTGACGCCTGCCTACCTGCCCTGGAGGCCAAAGGAAAAATGCTGTTCAGCAGTTCCGGGATCAAGTGACACTTTCGTAAGGAAGAATCCCCGCTCAGCTTACATCTTGACGGTCCCCGAATGTGACATAGTTGCCATTATGCTTGCTGGATTCCGAGATTTTATTATGCGTGGCAATGTGGTCGACCTGGCGGTCGGCGTGGTGATCGGGGCGGCCTTTAATGGCCTGGTGGAGGCGTTTACCAAAGCGTTCCTGGACCCGCTGGTCCGTCTGGTGGGCGGCGGTGAAGTGGCCGGCACCATCGTGCTGCGTGCGGCCCAGGGTGCCCAGGAAGCCATTGTCCTGGACTACGGCTCTTTTATCACTGCCCTGATCAACTTCTTGCTCACGGCCGCCGTACTGTACTTCTTTGTGGTGCAGCCCATGAACAGGATGACCGAGCGCCTCAAGCGCACCGACAAGCCTGCTGTGGCCGAACCCAGCAACGAGGAAAAGCTGCTGGCCGAAATCCGCGACGAGCTGCGCCGCACCCGCGCCTGATACTTTTGTTTCTCCCCAAAAGGCTGCCTTTCAGGGCGGCCTTTTTTTGGATTTGTGCTGCACGCATCTGCGGCCACGCTGGGCCCTTTCCCCCAGCTCTCACCGTCAGGGGCTAAGCTGCTGGAGCATGCGCCCAGTCTGGCTCCGTCCCCTGATAGGTTTTCTGGCAGCGGCCCTGCTGCTGTTGCTCGCAGCGCTGGGCGTGCTGTATGCGGTCTGGAGCCGCGACCTGCCCAGCGTGAGCGATGTGGATCTGCTGGCTCTGGGCGGCGAGACCCGCGTTTACGACCGCAAGAACCGCCTGATTGGGGTGCTGACTCCCAGCCTCAGCAGCGGCGCCCTGGCAAGCGGCGACCTGCTGGAGCTGGGCGAGATCAGCCAGCCGCTGCGTAAGGCAGTGGTCAGCAGCGAAGACCGGCGCTTTAATACCCACCGTGGCCTGGACGTGGTGGGTATTGGCCGTGGGCTCCTCAAGGGCCTGTTTCTGGGCGACCTGGAAGGCGGCAGCTCCATCACGCAGCAGCTGGTCAAAAATACGTTGCTGGGCGACCTGAATTCCGAGCGCACCCTGGAGCGCAAGTTCAAAGAAGCCGTGCTGGCCTACCGGGTCGAGAAGAACTTTTCCAAAAGTCAGATTCTGGCGGCTTACCTGAACGTGGTGTACTGGGGTAAGACTGAGCGGCGCTCGATCGTAGGGATAGATCAGGCGGCGCACGCCTATTTCGGCAAGCCCGCTTCCGAGCTGAACTTGGCCGAAAGCACTTACCTCGCCGTGCTGATTCCGGCGCCCAACTCGCGCTACCAGCGCTTCGAGGAATTCCGCCCCCTGACCCGCATTTTGCTGGACCGGATGGTCAAAGACGGCGCCGTGACGCAGGCGCAGGCGGATCAGGCTTGGCGCACGCCCATTTACCCGGCGGGCTGGCGCATCGGCTGGAACGCCGACGGCACGGTACGCAGCGCCGCGCTGGAAAATCCAGGCCGCCTGGAGGAGAACCTGCCGGCCCAGGCGCCGCAGGTCGCCTTTCACTACCTTCAGGCCGTAGAGCGTGAGTTGGTCGCGCAGCTGGGCCGCAAGGAAGCCTATGCCAGCGCCAAGATCGTGACTGGGCTGGACCTGGACGCCCAGAAGGCCGCCGAGCAGGCTGCGCGGGAGGCCGAGTTGCCTGAAGGGGCCACCCTGGGCATGGCCTACGTGGACCCGCAGACCGGCGAGGTGCTGGCGATGGTGGGCCAAAAACTTGACGCCGGCCGTCCCGCCGACTGGGACAACGCCACGCAGTCGCGCCGGCAGGTGGGCAGCGCAGTCAAGCCATTCGTGTATACCCTGGCCCTCTCGGAAGGCTGGCAGCAGAACGACACCGTGCTGGACGCTCCGCTGCAAGGGGACTATCAGCCCAGAAACTATGATGGCCGCTG
>JAUNHF010000167.1 GCA_030524065.1 Deinococcus sp. | reverse complement strand
TGCTGCTTGGAGGCGCCGCTCAGGCCCAGGCGGTCTCGCGCCCGGCCGCGTCTGCCCCCGCCGCTTCTCCCGCTGCCGAGCGCACCTTGCAGGCAGACCTGCGCCTGTACAGTGACTTTGCCGAAGTGCGCCAGCCGGTCACGCCCCAGGGCGGCACCCTCACGGTGGTCTGGCCCCAGAGCGCCTGGAGCGGCCTGATTCGTGACTCGCTGGACCTGGAAGGCCTGCCGTATACCCGCGCTGTCCACCAGACCCAGGCCAGCTGGCTGGAGGGAATGGAAGGCCGCGAAGTGGTGCTGTATGAGCCCGCCCGCGAGCCCCAGACCGTGACTCTGATCCGTGCCCGTGACGTGCTGATCCGGGACGCGCAGGGTCTGTACCGCCGCGTGGACCCCGCGCAGCTGGCTTTCCCGGCACTGCCTCCCGAAAGCGGCTACGGGGCGCTGCCGGTCAGCACCTTTACCCTGGCGGCTCCAGCAGCGAGCAGCGGCACGCTAAGCTATCTGACCCGTTCTCTGAGCTGGACGCCGCGCTACACCCTGCGGGTGGAAGGCGGCAAGCCTGCGCTTGAAGCCCTGGCCGATGTCACCAACGGCACCGAGCTGAACTACAGCGTGGGCCAGACGGAACTGCTAGCGGGGGACGTGAACCTGAATGTAGATTACCGGGCTTACCGTGGGCCAGTGCCTGCCATGGCTATGGCTGACATGGCAGGCAACATGGCCGAGTCTAAAATTGCCCAGCAGGAGAGCCTGAACGGCATTTACCGCTATGCCCTGACCGAAGCCTTCGCTCTGCCCGCCAGCAGCACCGTGACCCTGCCGTTCATGACGCCGACCATCAAGGACTTTGAAGCCTACGCCGGGCTCAAGCGCGGCTTTTCCGAGCAGAGTGACCGGGGCGTGCTGAACCGGTACTACCGCTTCAAGGCGGACCGCGCCCTGCCCGGCGGCGGCCTGACGGTGCGCGAGGACGGGCGCGTCACCGGCCAGACCCGTGTGCAGGAGACGGCGGCGGGGCAAGCGGTGGACTTCGCCCTGGGCCGCGACCCAGACGTGAGCTACGTACGCTCGGTGCGGGCACTCAGCCGCACAGCCCGCAGCGCCGTATTTCAGGTGACCTACGCCCTGGAGAACAGCAAAAAGCAGCCCGTGAAGGCAGAAATCACTGAAAGTCTGTACAACGACCGCGCCGAGGTGAAGGCGGAAGGTGCCCTGGGGGCGGGCGTGCGGCGTGAAGGCAGCGATGTGAAGTTGGCCCTGACCCTGCCCGCAGGCGGCAAGGCCGAGCGCACCTTTACCGTGACCATCCCGCTGCAATAAGTCTTGCTCTGAACTGAGCAAATCCCAGGCCCCGCCCCCAGTGGAGCGGGGCCGCTCCGTGGGCGGGCGCACCGGCCAGAGCGCACTGTCTCTGGCATACTGCTGGGCGTATATGTCCGACCTGACCCCAGCCCAGTCCCACCCCACTTCTTCCCCGGCTGCCGGACAACCGCGCCGCCGCGTGCTGCTGCTGGCGGGCGGGCAGTCCGAGGAACACGAAGTCAGCCTGTCCAGCGCCCGCTCGGTGCTGGCGGCCCTGCCCGAAGACCGCTTTGACGTGACCGCCGTGGTGATCTCTAAGCAGGGGCGCTGGCTGCCCCCGGCGCAGACCGCTCAGGCGCTGGGCGCAGGCGTGGCCGAGTCGGGCGGCGAGTCCATGCTGAAGCGCGTGTCGGACGCAGCCGGCTACGACGTGGTATTCCCGCTGCTGCACGGCCCGATGGGAGAAGACGGCACCGTGCAGGGCCTGCTCACCCTGGCGGGCCTGCCTTTCGTGGGCAGCGGAGTGCTGGGCAGCAGCGTAGGTATGGACAAGATCATGACCAAGCTGGTGCTGGAAGCGGTGGGTATTTCGCAGGTGGCGTGGCGGCAGGCCAGCCGCGCCGAGTGGAACCGTGACCCGCAGGCGGTGCGTGAGCGCGCCGCCGAGCTGGGCTTTCCGCTGTTCGTCAAACCGGCCAACATGGGCTCAAGCGTAGGTGTCAGCCGGGTCGGCAGCGCCGATCAGCTGGACGCGGCCCTGACCCTGGCCTTCGGGCACGACCGCCGGGTGATTCTGGAAGCGGCCGCAGGCCTGAAGCCCCGCGAGGTGGAGGTCGGCATCCTGGGCAACGATGATCCCATCGCCAGCCCAGTGGGTGAACTGCGCTTCGATACCGACTTTTACGACTACGACACCAAGTACACCGGCGGCCGGGCCGAGATGCTGATTCCGGCGCCATTGCCAGCTGAAGTGGCGGAGCGTGTGCAGGAGTTGGCGCTGCGGGCTTACCGCGCTCTGGACTGTGCGGGCCTGAGCCGGGTGGACTTTTTCTACGTGGAGGAGACGGGCGAGCTGCTGCTCAATGAAATCAACACCATGCCGGGCTTTACGACCACGTCTATGTACCCCTCACTGCTTCAGGCACACGGCCTGAGCTACCCCGAGCTGGCCGCCCGGCTGATTGAGCTGGCCCTAGAACGGCGCTAAGAAGTCTGCCAAAAGGGAGGCGCAGCAGCTGTTGGCGGGTGCTCCTTGTGCCTGGACCGCCAGCTTTTGCTGTGGTGCACGCACGTTCGGCTGACCACGCTTCGCTTGACAATACCGAGCGGTTTACTTAGGATTAAACCCATGAAGAAAGTTTTCCTGGTGGCGGGCGCCCTGATGCTCGCAGGCAGCAGCTTGGCACAAAGCGGTTCTATTACCCTGTACTCGGGCCGGGGCAAAACCTTTGTAGAGCCGATCGTAGAGCGCTTTGAGAAAGAAAGCGGCATCAAGGTCAATGTCCGCTACGGCAAGGACGCTGAGCTGGTGGCCCTGCTGCGCCAAGAAGGTGCCCGCTCACCTGCCGACGTCTTCTGGGGCAACTCGGTGGGCGCGATGGGCCAGCTGGACGCGGATGGCCGCTTCGTGCGCCTGGGCAGCAACATCACCCGCCCAGTGGCGCGCGAGTACATGCCGGCCAGCGGCAACTGGGTGCCCACCACACTGCGCTTCCGCACGCTGGCCTACAGCTCCGAGCGCGTCAAGGCCAGCCAGCTGCCCGCCAGCGTATTTGACCTGCCCAAGATGACCCAGTTTAAGGGCCGCATCGGCTGGACGCTGAGCTATCCGTCCTTTCAGGACTTCCTGGCCGGCATGATCGCCAAGCACGGCGAAGCCAAGACCCGGCAGTGGCTGCTGGACATGAAGAAGCTGAACCCGGTGGATTACAAGACCAGCAATGTGAACATGATGGAGGCCATTCGCGCCGGCCAGATTGATATGGGTCTGACCAACCACTACTACATCCAGCGCGTGGGCAAGCTGGGCTACCCGGTGGAGACCCACTTTTTCAAGGCCGGTGACATCGGCAACCTGGGCAACGCCACCGGCGTAGGGGTGCTGAAGACCAGCAAGAACCCCGCCGCCGCCAGCCGCCTGGTCCAGAAGATGGTGTCCAGCGACGCGCAGAACTTCTTTATGGGCGTGAACTTCGAGTACCCGGTGATCAGCAACACCTACACCCCCAGCGGCATGCTGCCCTACGCCGACGCTGTTCGGCGCAGCCCCCGCATCAGCGCCAGCGCCCTGCCCAGCAACCTGCAAAAGGCCCAGAAGCTGCTGCGCGAAACTGGCCTGCTGTAATCCTTTTTCGCCCGAGCCTTTCCCAGCTTCCCGCCCTTCGCCCGGCGGGAAGTTTTTTGGTGGGGTGGCGGCTGTGCACTGGGCGGAGGGGGCAGCCGACCATACCCGACTAAACCGCTCCACTTTTTGGTATCATTGGCGGCGCTGCTCCTTTGCTCTTTGCTATGTCAGACCGCACTTCCCAGACCCGTCCACCTCTGCTGCTGACCCTGCCCGCGCTGCTGGCGGCGCTGGGGGTGGGCCTGCCGATGGTATACCTGCTGCGCGAAGCCTTCGGGGCCGACCTGACGGCCGTGCGCGAGATTTTGTGGCGCGGCCGCAACCTGGAACTGCTGGGCAACACGCTGCTGCTGACCGTGGGTGTGGTGATATGTGGCACCCTGATCGCCCTGCCGCTGGCTTATTTGGCCGGGCGCACCACTTTCCGGCCCCGGCGGCTGCTGGCGCTGCTGGGCGTGCTGCCGCTGGCGGTGCCGGGCTACGTGGGAGCCTACGCGCTGATCGCGGCCAGTGGAGCAGGTGGGTCGCTGGATGCGCTGCTGGGCTGGGCACCGCCCACCCCCAGCGGCTTTGGCGGAGCGCTGCTGGTGCTGACGCTCTTTACTTTTCCGTACCTGTTCCTGAACCTGTACGCGGGCCTGCGGGCCGCCGACCCGGCACTGGAAGAAGCCTCACGCATGCTGGGGCGCACGCCCTGGCAGACCTTTGTCAGCGTGACCCTGCCCGCCCTGCGCCCTGCCTGGCTGGCGGGTGCCCTGTTGGTGGCGCTGCACGTACTGGGCGACTTTGCGGTGGTCAGCCTGATGCGCTATTCCACCTTTAGCGCTGCCATCTATCAGCAGTACACCGCTGCCTACGACACGGTGTACGCGGCCTGGCTGGTGCTGGCGCTGCTGGTGCTGACCGGCGCGGCGCTGTGGCTGGAAGCCCGGCTGATGCGCGGGGTGTTCCTGGGCCGGGTGTCGGGCGGGGCCGTGCGGCCCCACCGCCGCCGGGAGCTGGGGCTGTGGGCGCTGCCGGCCTGGGCGCTGGTGCTGG
>JAUNHF010000166.1 GCA_030524065.1 Deinococcus sp. | reverse complement strand
TGGAAATCCACATCTTGGTGCCGTTGATGACCCACTCGTCGCCGTCCAGCACAGCCGTGGTGTGCATACCCGCCGCGTCAGAGCCATTGTTGGGCTCGGACAGGGCAAAGGCGGCCAGCGCCGGCTTTTCGACCAGGGGGCTCAGGAAACGCTTTTGCTGCTCTTCGGTGCCGCCCACCAGAATCGGGGTAATGCCCAGCTCGGACGCCATCATGATGGTAAAGATGCCCATGCAGCCGTAGGCCAATTCTTCACCAATCAGGCACTCGTCCACCATGCCCAGGCCCAGGCCGCCGGCATGTTCGGGCACGGCCACGTTGAGCAGGCCCACCTCGTGCGCCTTGCGGATTACGTCCCAGGGCATTTCCTCGCGCCGGTCGTACTCCTCGGCCACGGGGATGATCTCCTTGCGGGCAAAGTCACGTGCCAGCTGCTGCAACTGCTTTTGTTCGTCGGTCAGCGAAAAATCAATCATGTAAACCTCTACTGGAAGGGCGAAAAACCGGGCCGGGCCAGCACCCCAGCCGGCCGGAACATGCGTCAAATCGCCGGGGAAGGCGGACATATCTTGAACCGAGTTCAAAATAGCTGAATTTCTGGTGCCCACAAGGTAGCACAGCACTCTTCACCGGGCCGGACACGCCTGCCCAGCCACCCGCTCTTTAGGCTCGGCTCAGATTCTTCGGGCTCTTCAGGCCAGCTGCCAGACTCCGGCCTTGAGGTGGGTGGCTCCGGGAAAATCCAGGCCCGGAGCCAGCAGCGTGACGGAAGCGGCAGCGCGGCGACCGGCTGCCCCCAGCCCCTGCGCGACCTGCCGGTCAAAGGCGCGCCCAGAAACGCCAGCGTGGTTGGTCATCGCCAGCAGCTGCCCACCGGGGGCCAGCAGAAGTGCGGCGGCCTGCACTAGCGCGGCGTAGTCCTTTTCGGCCCGCCAGGTCTGCCGGCCACGCCGCGCAAAGCTGGGCGGGTCCAGAATCAGCAGGTCAAAGTGCTCGCCGCGCTTATGCAGCCGCCGCAGCCAATCGAACACGTCACCGTACAAAAAGTCGTCGTCTGGGGCGCTCAGGCCGCTTAGGGCGTAGTTCTCCTGTCCCCAGGCCAGCACCCGGCGCGACAGGTCCACGTTCTTGGTGGTGGCCGCGCCGCCCAGCGCCGCGCTCAGGCCAAAGCCGCAGGTATAGGCGAAGGTGTTCAGCACCCGCAGGCCGGCCGCGTGGCTGCGGACCCACTCGCGCATGGGCCGGGCATCTGCAAAGAGCCCGGTGCTCAGGTCGCCGCCTGGCCGGAACAGGAAGGGCACGCCGCCCTCCACCGCCGCCGCTTCGGGAACCGCCGGCCCCCAGACCGGCTCCTGCGGGGCCAGATACTGCCGCTCGGTGTTGGCGCGGTGACTGGCTGCTTCGGGGCGGCGCTTGAGATAAAGCGTTTCCAGCCCCAGCGCCCGCAGGGGCGGCTGAAGGGCGGCCAGCAGCGCCGCTTCCTCCCCGGCGCTGAGTCCACGGTAAAGACTCAGCACGCCGGTCAGTCCAATGCGGTCCAGGCTGCACAGACCGTCTGTTTCGGTGGTGTGCAGCAGCCGGTAGAACGTGGTGCCCTGAGTCAGCAGGGCGGCGCGGCGAGCAGCGGCGCCGGCCAGTTGGGCAGGAAGAGCGTCCAGATTCACGGGCCTTAGCATAAGCGGTAGCCCGCTCTGAGCAGTGCCTGAGTGGTCAACTGGCCCAAAGGGGCAGAGCAGCAAAGGACACTGGCTTTCTCCTCAGATCAGGGCCGGCCGCCCAGCAGGTACCACACCAGCGCCGTGGCAATCCCGGTCAACACCCAAAACCGCTGTGTGACCTGGGTTTCGGGCCAGCCGCTCAGCTCAAAGTGGTGCTGGATAGGTGACATCTTGAATACGCGGGTGCCACGGGTGCGGAACGAGATCACCTGGATCACCACACTCAGCACCGCCGCCACCGGAATCACCGCCGCGATGGGCAGCAGCCAGACATCGCCGTACAGGATGTACGCCCCAGCCGCGACCGCGCCGATGGCGTGAGAGCCCATGTCGCCCATAAACACCTTGGCCGGGTGGGCATTGAACCACAGGAAACCCAGCAGCGCGGCGGCCAGCAGCGCACTGACCGGCGACACCGCGATAAAGGGCAGCAGCACGATGATGGCGACCCCGGCCAGCAGCCCGTCCAGCCCATCGGTAAAGTTAAAGGCGTTTACGGCCCCTACCATCACGAAGGTATAGAGAATAATGTCGCCCACCAGCCCCAGCGAAGGCACCAGTTCATGGCTGGCGTAGGGAGCAGCCAGATAGGCAAAAATCAGCCCGAACAGAATCTGCAGGGGGAACTTCTCGCGGGCCAGCAGCTCCTTTTTGCCGCTGCCCTTCATGCGCGACTGAATCTTGAACCAGTCGTCCAGTCCGCCCACCAGCCCCATGCCAAGGGCGACCAGCACCAGCAGCACCTCGCGCATGCCGCCCCCCTGGCCGGTCAGGAACAGCACCAGCCAGACCAGCAGCGTGACCAGGGTAAAGGCCACGCCGCCGGCTGTGGGGGTGCCTTCCTTGGCGAGGTGGCTTTGCGGGCCGTCGGCGCGGATCGGCTGGCCCCAGCCGCGTTTCTTGGACTGCTGGATAAACAGCCCGGTCAGGAACCAAGACAGCAGGGCAGCAATCAGCATGCGAGCTCCTGCAAAGGAGCGCCGGGGACAGGGCAGAGTGAGTCCAACATTGCTTTCTATTGTAATGGACGGCTGCTGCCGGACGGACCACAGACGCACGGGCGAGCCGGAGCCGGGCTACAGCGACTCGCTTTTGGTAGAGAGGCGGCCAACCAGCTCACGCGCCAGCAGCGGCCCCAGCAGGTAGCCCTTGCTGCCCAGGCCGCTCAGTTCCCACTCGGCGGGGCCCACTGGCCCGGCCCGCAGGCCGCTCAGGCGGGTGCCGCTCCAGCTCCCGGTGACTTCCAGACCGGCCAGCGAACGCAGCCGCTGGCCCCTGTCCAGCAGCCAGTCCAGCGAAGCCAGCGGCAAGGTGACCGGCGACCACGCAGCCGCTGGCCGCTCGAAGGTGGCCCCCAGGACACTGCCCTGCGCCGCCGGCGCGAGATAAGCGCCAAAACTTAGGGGACGCGGCCCAGTGGACCCGGCCAGCGTGAGCAGGCTGCCAGCGCGGTGACTTTGTATGGGAGGATGTGCAGGGGTGTGCGCCGGGCGCCGCCCCGCACCAAAGCTGCCCCCACACCACAGCAGGGCGTCGGCGCTCAGGATCCGGCCATCGGTCAGCCGCCCACCGGCTCCGGTCACCTCTTTTACCTCTGCCGTAATGAGCTGGGCACCCGAAGCCGCCAGCAATGCCCGGCACAGCGCGGGACCGTCCAGCCAGCCTCCCTGCGGCACGTACAGCGCCACGTGCCAGCCGGGCGCCAGTCCGCTGGCTTGCTGCGGTGTCCACCACTCGTGCGGCAGGTCGCCCAGGTTCCGCTGAAAGCGCGCCTGCACGCCGGCGTCGGGCACCGGCCGCAGCACTCCGGTCCGGCCGTGTGGAATGTGGTGTCCCTGCGCACTCAGGCGCTCGATCAGCGCCCAGGTCAGCGCCAGCCCCTCGGCGGCGCGGGGCGGCACCTTGCCCGACTGCCCACGCACCGGGTTGAGCAGTGCAGAAGGCACGCTGCTGGCGGTGGCCTGCCCGGAGTCCACCACCGTCACCCGCCAACCGGACTGAGCGGCCCAGTACGCCGCTGCCGCTCCGGCGATGCCGCCGCCCACCACCAGCAAGTCCTTCACAGCCGCACCGCCCGCAGAAATTCGCGTTTGCCGGGAGGACCGGGGCGCTTTTCTACCTTCAGTCCCGCTGCTTGCAGGGCGCGGCGCACCCGCCCAGCCGCCGAATAAGTGGCGAGGACCCCCCCCGGCGCCAGGGCGGCGGCCACCCGCACCAAAAAGCCCTCCGACCACAGCTCAGGGTTGGTATCGGGCGAAAATCCGTCCAGATAGACGGCGTCTGCCCAGCTTAATGGCAACTCGGCGGTCAGCACATCCTGCCGGCGGACCCGCAGGCGCTGCTCCTGCACCCCGATGGTCAGTTCACCCCCAGCCGGGGGCGGCCAGGCCAGCAGCAGTTCCTGCCAGACCGGGTGGTCTGCTCCGGCAGCGGCCTCGGCGGTTCCTGCGGCCAGCTGAGCCAGCACGCCGGGCGCCACCGGGTCATATTCATATGCCAGATAATCCAGCGGCCCCGCCGGCCGCGCCGACAGGGTGGCCCGCAGGTTCTGGCCCACACCAAATCCGATTTCCAGCACTCGTGGGCGGGGCCGCTCCGCTGCGCCCGTACCTGCCACGAACACGTGCCGCGCTTGCGTGGCCGCCCCATGTGCCGAACCGTAGGTCTGACCAAAGCGGTGACTCCACAGGGTCAGTGAGCCGTCGGGGGTAGGCCGCAGGTCAGCGGCACCCGGCCCCTGAGCCTTGGGCTCCCCGGCGGCAGGTTCCTGGGCGGTGGGCAGGTCAGCAGGCATGCGGCCATGATAGGTCAGGACCAGAAAAAGGCCCCACCAGCAGCCGCCGGGGAGCCTTAGGAGCGCAGCAGGGCTGGGCCGCACGCTTACTTAGCGCAGGTCGCCTTCCAGCTCGCTGCGGTTGGCGATCAGGTTCTGGGGGTCTTCAACGTCCAGCACTTCGCGGCGCAGGGTCACCGTCTGCTGCACGTCT
>JAUNHF010000165.1 GCA_030524065.1 Deinococcus sp. | reverse complement strand
CGACGCTGCTGGCGCGGGGAGCGCGGGCACTGGCGGGAGCGTTCAAGGACGTGAAGGCGGCAGAGGGGGGCGGGCCGTACTGACCTGTCAGCGACAAGGCTGGTCTAGACTGACCGTATGTCAAAGCTCAATGGTTGGCCCCTGCTGTTCGCCCTGTGGCTCGGTGTGGCCGGAGCGGCGCGAACGGCGGCCCCCACGCCACTGTTTGCCACGCCCACGTTGAGCGGCCAGGCGGCGCTGACCCTGCCCGCAGGCAAACCGCTGATGGTGGTGGAGGTCCCCGATGGCCCCCACGACGGGCAAACTCCCGTCACCGTCATCTACGGCGGCAAGCTGTACTACACCCGCTCCGGCCTGCTGGGGAGTGGCGCTTCGCCGCTGAGTTTCCGCGACGAGGAAACCTATTTTCTGAAACCCCAGAGTGCAGACCGCCCGGTCACAGTGCCGCTCCTCTGGGAAGACGAGGGCGCGGCGGTGCTCGACTGGCAGGTCAGTGCCTTGCCGCTGGCCGAGCCGAAGCTGGGCGGTTCACCCCTGGCCCTGGCGGGCAGCGCGGTCCGCACCGTCAACGTCAAACTGCGGGAAACAGGGACGGAAGGCAAAAAGACCCGGGCCGCCGGACAGGTCGAGCTGGGCAGGCTCCCGGCGGGCCTTTACCTGCTGACCGCCTCGCGGCCCGACGCGCCCGCCACCGTCCTGGGCACCGAGGTCATTCGGGTCAGCGACCTGCACCTGACCAGTCTGACCTCGCCACGCAAGGTGCGGGTCTGGGCCACCCACGCGGCGACGGGCGCGGTGCTGCCGGGCGTGCGCCTCAGTGGGCTGGCAGTCACGCGCAGCTATGAGCCCGTCGCAGATAGGGAAACGGTGACGACCCGGCCCCTCTCCCCTGTCACCACCGACGCCCAGGGACTGGCGAGTTTCAATCTGCGTGACGGCGAAAATCTGGTGGTGCTGGGTCAGGGTCGCCTGGACGGTCAGATGCAGACCACCCGGCTGGGCGGCATGTACGACGAATACTGGCTCAGCGAAACCGAATACGCCCGCGCCCTGATTCAGACCGACAAGCCCGTGTACCGCCCCGGCGAGACCCTGCGCGGCCTGGCCGTCTTGCGGCAATTGACCCCGGGGCAGCGGCTTCCCTACCGTGCTCCCGGCGACGGCCTGGTCACGGTGCGGCTGGTGAGCGGCTACCCGTCCCTGACGCTGGCCCAGCAGAAGGTCAAGCCCGACGCCGACGGGCTGGTGCGCTTCAGCTTTGCGCTGCCCGACTCGGTCAAGACCGGCAGCTATGACCTGCAGGTGGAACTGCCCCGGGCAGTCACCGCCAACAACCCTCAGCCCAGCCCGGACCTGAGCAGCGTGCCTGTCGAGGTTCGAGCCTTCGTCAAGCCGCTCTTCACCCTCGACCTGAGCGGCCCACAGGAAATCGTGAGCGGCACCGACTGGCCCCTGAGCGTCCGCACCGAGCTTTATCAGGGCGGCCCCGCCAACGTGAGCGGCGAGGGCTTCCTGAGCGAGGGCAGCCCCTCGGAGAACCTCTACGACTCCGAAATGCAGCAGGGAGACGACAGTCTGTTTTTCGAGGAGTTCGACTGGGCGGCGGGCGGCACCTCCCTACCTGCCATCGACCCCAAACGCCGCCCGGACTTCACGCTGCGAACGGTGGCAGGCCGCGCCACGTTGCCCCTGTCCCTGCGGGCCGAAGACGGGCTGCCGACCTTCTACCAGGTGACGGTCAGGAGCCGCGACGAATACGGGCGCGACGTGTGGGCCACGCGCTCGGTCACGGTCCATCCCGCCGCGCTGAAGTTTGAAGACGCCCGCGTGAGCGGTTTGGAAGAACTGAAACGCGTGAGTGTGCAGGTGCGGCAGGTCGGCACCGATAAGCCGCTGCCGGGCCGCAAGGTGACGGTGACCGCCGTGCGCTCGTACCGGGCTGCTGGGCCAGGTGGGTCCTCCCAGGACCGTGAGGAACGGCTTTTTGAAAAGACCCTCACCACCGACGCCCAGGGCCGCATCGCCGTGAGCGTGCCCACGCCGAGGGGCAAGGAAGGCAACTATGGCCTCACCCTCGCCAGCAGCGACAGCACCGGACGCCGTGCCCGCGCCCTGCTGAATGTGGCCTGGGTCAGCGTCAGAGATGAGGAGGAGAAAAAGAGCTTTAGCCTCTCTGTCAGTACCGATCAGGAGACCTACGCCCCCGGCAGTACCGCCACCGTCAAGGTCAAGACCGACCTGCCCGTGGGCACGCCGCTGCTGCTGAGCGCCAGCGCCGAGGACCGCAGCGAACTGCGGGTGGTCAAGGTCACCGGGCCGACCATGAACGTGCCCTGGCGGGTCGGCCCCACGCTGGAACCCGCCTTCACGGTGCAGGCCGTCGCCACACGCGAGGGAGAGTTCGTGCAGGACGGCACCGAACTGCGGTTCGTCCCCCGGCGCGACCAGCAGCTCAGCGTGACCGTGACCCCACAGGGCGAAGTCCGGCCCGGCGAGAAGGCGACCTTCACCATTCGCACCACCCGCGCCGGAAAAGGAGTGGCGGCCCTGACCACCCTGAGTGCCGTCAACGAATCGGTCTACGCGGTGGCAGGCGACCCCACACCCAACCCCTGGCGCTTTTTCTGGGGGGCAACCTATCCGCAACTGGATATACGCTCCAGCCAGATGGATGACTACGGGGACAGAGGGGGCGGCGGGGGCGGCGGCAACGAGACGTTCTACCGCAGCGCCCTGAGCGAGGTGGCGGCTTTCCAGACGGTGCAGACCGACGCGTCCGGCAACGCCCGCGTCACTGTCACCATGCCCGAGGCGCTGGGCAGCTACCGCCTGAGCGTGCGCGCCCTGACCCGCAGCGGCGCAGTAGGCGAGGCCAAAGGGGTGCAGCGGGTCGGCCTGCCCTTCGCCGTGCGCCTGATTCGGCCCCGCGTGCTGACGCAGGGCGACACCGGCAGCGTGGTGGTCGGCGCGGTGGACCGCAACGGCAAAGGCGGCAACGTGACCCTCAGCCTGACAGCGGGCGGCGCGGCCCAGACCAAGACCCTGCCCCTGCAAGGCGGCAGCGCCACCCAGACTTTCCGGGTGCAAGCGCCAAGTCGCGGTCAAGCGCTGCCCCTGCAAGCGAGTGCGGCGCGGGGCAGCGAGCGCGACGGCATCCGCGAGGACGTGCCGCTGCGTCCGGCAGGACAGCGCCTGCTGCTTTCCGGCTCCGGCACGGTGAAGGGCGCGGCCAGTGTGCCGCTCAAGTGGGACAGCGGCACCCGGCCCGAAAGTCTGGTCATCGACCTCGCCGCCTCGCCGCTGCAACTGGCGCTGAGTGGGCTGGACGCCGCGCTGAGCGACCCCGAAGACCGCTGGGTGACCACCGACGGCTTCAGCGCCCGCCTGACCAGCAACCTGCATCTGGCGGCGCTGGCCGGGCAGTTCGGCTGGCCCGACGTGCGCGAGCGGGCGCTGGCGCAGGCCCGGCGCGACTTTGCCGGGCTGCTGGCGCTGCAAGGACAAGACGGCTGGGGCTGGACAGAGAGCAGCGAAGCCACCGCCGACATGACCGCTCTGGCCCTACTCGCCACTGTGCAGGCCAAGGGCGCGGGCGTGACCGACGCACAGACGCTGAGCGAGGTGCAGCAAGCGGCGCAGGGATGGGCCGACAAACCCACGCCGCTGCTCGCCGCCGCGCTCGCGCAGGCCGGGGCACCACAGGTCGCCGTGCGGCTGGCCCGGCAAGGCGTCAGCGACCCGGCAGACGCTGCCCGTCTTGCCTCGGCGCTGGCTTCTTCGCAGCCGCAACTCGCCGCCACGCTGTATGACCGCGCCCGCAAGGCCGCCCGCAGCGACAAAGACGGTGCGCTGGTGCTGGGCAGCGCCGCCTCCTGGCAGGGCGACAGCGAACCCACGGCCCTGCTGAACCGCACAGCCGACCTGCCCGCCCTGACCCGCGCAGTGCTGGAGCGCCGCACCGGGAGCGCGTGGAGTGGCGGCTGTGGGTGCTGGGGCGGCCCCCGTGCTACCGCCGCTTCGATTCAGGCCATCCGCGTGCTGGCGGCCCGCGAGGGCAAACCCCAGCCCCGCCCGGTAACGGTCAAACTTGGCCGCTATCAGAAGACCGTGACCGTGAGCGCACCCGTTCGCCTGACGGTTCCGGCGCAGCAGGTGCAGGCGGGCACGCTGTCGCTTCAGGCTGCTGCGCCCACGCTCTACGCCTGGGAACTGCGCCTGCGCCGCAACGGCAGCGCTCCGGCGGCGCTCAGCCCGGTCAAAATCGAGCGTCGTTACGACAAGACGACGGTGGGGCGAGACGGCATCGTGACCGTGACACTTACCCTCAACACGCCGTCTCGCCTGACGCACCTGCGCGTGACCGACCCGCTCCCCGGCGGCCTGGAAGCCATTGACGATTCGCCGCTTTTCGAGACAGCAACCGTCAACGTGACGGGCAGCAACCGCACCGCCTGGGCCGACCGCGCCCTGTACGACGACCGGGCCGTGTTCTACCTCGAAGACCTCAAGCCCGGCACGACCACCATCCGCTACCGCCTGCGGGCGTTGGCGGCCGGGGAATACACTGCGCCCGCACCCCGCGTGGACTTCGCCAGCGGAGCCGCCCCTGCCGAGGGAAGCGGGCAAGTGGTGAAGGTCACGGAGAAATAAGCCATAGCGCCTTACGGCCTGATAAAAGAGATGAGAATGCCTCCACCGTGAGGCATTCTTAC
>JAUNHF010000164.1 GCA_030524065.1 Deinococcus sp. | reverse complement strand
GAGCCAACTGGGGAATTGCAATATGATGCAATCTACACCCGGAAGCTACTTACAATGGGGGCTTTAGCAGTATTGCTCTGCTCTCCAATACTCCCCGTGCTCAGCAGTACGTCAACATCTATGAAGCCAGCCAAGCTTACAGTGGTGAGAACACAGTCAAGCGAGTGACGCCCGTACTCTTCCCGCAGGACCTAACTGGCTTTGACCCGCAGAAGGCCTCGGTGGACTTTACCGTAGGAGAGACCAACACTTTCTACGTGGCGATGGCCTTTCCAGCCACTGGCTGTGCGGACAATGCTTGCCCCTCGCTGATCAATGTGCAGCAGGTCAAAGACGGCAAGGTGCAGTGGAGACGGGTCTGGAAGACTGAGGAGCCGGTCAAGTTGCGCCAGATTACAGCCAATAAGGGTGAGGTGATTTTGCTGACCAATAGCGGCTCCGCCAACCCAGACTCTATTCAGGCCCAGTCGCAGCTGACCTGGGTCTCTGACGCGGGCGACGTGTTCCTTAGGGCACGTGTGCCGCTCGAACTGTGGCGGCGCGACTGGGCCAAGGGGACGCCGGAGCAGCAGTACGCTGTCATTCCCAACCTGAAATACATCCAATCTGATGACAGCGGCAAGCTGCTGCTGAGCAACCAGAACGTGATTATGACGGGGACTTTTAGCGAGGGCATCAGCAATATTTATCTGCTGGACGAAGCCAACTCGCCTATAGACCGTGGCGACTTCTCGGACGTCAAGTTCAATGGAGAGTATGTGTACGCAGCTGGGACCACCAGAACCAACTTGGGCAATCCAGATCCCACTGGTGGCAACGCCAAGCTGTTCTTTTTGCCCCTTGACTTCCAGCTTAATGAGCGCTAAGCACGCCTAGGCCAGAAAGCCGCCGGGCCGCACTTGACAGGCCATAGGGTGAGAGTGAATTCACCCCGTGGCCTTTTCTTATGTCATCTCGGGCGGAACTTCCTGCACGCTGGCCGCGTACTCTAAGGCGATGGAGAAGTTCCACCTGCCCCTGCTGGCCGCCCTGCCGGCGCTGATGGCGTCGTGCTCCTCTCCGGCGGGGAGCGTGAACGACTACCAGCGCAACTCCTACGCCACCTACGAGGAGTGCGTGCAGGCCAACCAGAAATACATGGATCAGGGCATGCAAAACCCCTGCACGCGCAACCAGACGGCAGGCGGATACTACGGCCCGTGGTTCTTCTTCTGGGGCGGGGGCCTGGGCCGGGTGGTGGGCTACAACAATGACGGCAGCTCCAGCCGCAGCGGCTATCAGGTGGACCGCAGTGGCCGGCTGACCGGACGCTTTCAGGCCCCGCAGATTTCGCGTGGGGGCTTCTCCACCGGCACGCGTGGCACAGGAAGTGTAGGGGCAGGGAATGCGGGTACAGGAACAGCCACCCCCAACAACTCCGCAGGCGGCAATTCGGCCAGCCGCTCCAGCACGCCGCCGCGCATCATCGTGCCGGGCACGAACGGCAACCGCACCGGCGGCTCCTTCGGCGGCTGAGCGGGGGTGGAACGCCGGACATTTGCGCCGCGCCCTGGCTGGCAGGCGCGGCTGGAAGCAGTGGGCATGCTGTGGCATGGGTCTACCCCAGAACATCCAGTCCCCTACTGGGCCGAAGACACGGGCTACAGCTTTACGCGGGCCGAAATCGCCGCGCTGGAGCAGGCCAGTCAGCAGCTGACCGACCGGGTGCTGGCCGCCACCGAATACGCCATCACAGCAGGCCGCCTGGCCGAGCTGGGCATTCCCAACTTTATGGAAGAGGCGGTGGGCGAGTCGTGGGACCGCGACGACCCCAGCGTGTACATGCGGCTGGACCTGGCCTACCGGCCCGGCGAAGCGCCGCAGCTGCTGGAGGTCAACGGCCAGACACCCACCAGCCTGCTTGAAGCGGCCGTCTGCCAGTGGCAGTGGCTGGAAGACCGGCAGGCAGCGGGTGAACTGGCGAACGAGAGCGGGCAGTGGAACACGGTTCACGAGGCCCTGGGCGAGCAGTGGGCGCACCTTAAATCGGCGCGCGGCTTGGGCGAAGTGACTTTTAGCGCCGCGCCCATAGACGAGGACGTAGCGACCGTGACCTATCTGCGCGAACTGGCCAATGCGGCCGGCATCCACAGCACTTTTCTGGAGGTGGACACCCTGGGCCTGGCCCCGAATGAGCCGTATCTGCTGGACGGCTGGCCGCGCCCGATTCGGCACCTGATGTGGCTGTGGCCCTTTGAATTCGCCTGGGACGCCCGCGACGGCGAGGCGCTGGCCCGCACCCAGACCCGCTTTATCGAGCCGCTGTGGAAGGCTGTCACCAGTTCCAAGGGCCTGCTGGCGCTGCTGCACGAGCTGTATCCCGGCGACCCGCACATTCTGCCCGCCAGCCTGACCCCCGGCACCCTGCCAGGCCCCACCGTGCAAAAGCCGCTGTACTCCCGCGAGGGCCAGAACGTGGTGCTGCCGGGCGCCGTCATGACACCGGGCGACTACGCCGGCTATCCGCCGATAGAGCAGGCCTACACCGAACTGCCCACCTTCGCCGCCCCCGGTGGCCCGCGCTATCCGGTCCTGGGGGTGTGGGCCGCCGGCAGCGAGGTCTGTGGCCTGGGTATCCGCGAGGGGCGCGGGCGAGTGACCGACAACCGCGCCAGCTTCGTGCCCCACTGGGTCGTGGGCGGCCAGTGAGGGCACCCGCGTGTGGGCGTATGGGCACTGGGCACGGTCGCTGAGACGGCAGCCACTGGTCGGAGTTCACCGAGCCCGCTGGTGACACTTGGGTGAGACGTATAAGGGTTCAATTAAGCCCATGATGAACCATCAGTCTTACGGACAGCGCTTTGCTGGCAAAAACATCGTGGTGACCGGAGCCGCTTCGGGGATTGGACTGGCAACGTCCCTGCGACTCGCGGCAGAAGGCGGCAACGTCTACGCCTTCGATGTCAACGAAGCTGGCCTGCAAGTCCTGGCGGAGCAGGCCCAGGGCCTGAGCGGCAGCGTGCAGACCACCGTCGCTTCGGTGACCGACCGGGCGGCCGTGCAGGCGATTATTGACCGGGCCGCGGCGGCAGAAGGCGGCCTGCATGTTCTGGTCAACGTGGCCGGCTTGCTGCGCGTGCAGAGCTTTGACACGATTGATGAGGCCGCGCTGGATCAGCTGCTGGACGTGAACCTCAAAGGCACGTTTATCGCCTGCCAACTGGCGATGCCGCACCTGCTCAAGACCAAAGGCAACATCGTCAATACCTCCAGCACCTCGGCGCTGTACGGCCACCCCTACATGACCCATTACGCCGCCAGCAAGGGTGCCGTGGGCGCCTTTACGCAGTCGCTGGCCTGGGAATACCTGCGCAGCGGCGTGCGGGTCAATGCGGTTGCTCCCGGCGGAGTGACCACGCCCCTGTCCGGCAGTGTGCCGCAGCAGATGGTTCAGGCTGGGATTGAGGCCGACTGGTCGCTGTTCGGCCACTTGCAGCGCCCCGACGGCATCTTTGGCGACCCGGAGCAGATCGCCGGCGTGATTGCCATGCTCGCTTCCGATGACGGCGCATTCGTCAACGGTGTGGTGCTGCGTGCCGACGGGGGCAACCACTCCTAAGCCGCTTGCTGAGCAGGCTCAGTCACCGAATGAGGCTCAGCGCACCCATGGCTGGGCCTCATCTCATTGCTGGCCGGTGGGCCGCAGCCGTTCCCGCAGGCACTCGCGGAAGTGCAGGGGGGCATGAGCCTCAGCCGCCCAGCAGCAACGCGGTCACTTCACGCTCTACAGCAATCTGGCCGCCTGGGGCCACCGCCCGGAGCCGGCCGGTCAGCACCCGGTCAAACTCGTCCAGCCGACCTCCCAGCAGGTGCGGCGTAGCGAACAACGCCGAGTGCTGAAAGCCCACCACCCGCGCCACCGGCCACCGCTCTTCCCAGGCCAGCCGCCAGGTCTGAAACCCATCAAAGACCGAGGCGCAGATGACCTCCTCATGGGTCTGGGCCGGATGCACATACACGCCCTGCCCCGCCCGCCGCCAGGAGCCCATACACCCTCTTCAGCACGGCGGCCCGGTCCATCCAGCGAAAAGCGTCTCCGATGGTCACCAGATCAAGCGGTCCCAGGGAGGCGGGCACCTCCTCGGCAGTGCTGTGCAGGGTGTGGACGTTGCCCAGACCCGCCCGCACGGCCCCTGCCTGCACTTCTGCCCGCATCCCCGCGTCGGGGTCGGCGGCCCAAGACCTCGCCCACCTTGGTCGCCAGTGGCAGCGCCAGCAGTCCGGGACCACAGCCCAAATCCAGCACCCGGCTGGCCCGGCTCAGACCATAAAAAGACCGCAGTTGCGCGAACAGCTCTGCCGGATACGCTGGGCGGAAGCGGGCGTAGTAGGGTGCCGTGCCCAGAAACAGGGTGGGGTCGTGGGGCATGGACCAACGCTAGCGGTCCGGGGCCAGGATGTGCATCCGCCAAGTGGCGCAGCGGGTCAGAGGCCAGATAAGGTTTTACCCGGCCAACCCCGCCACAAACCCCGCCAGCAGCGCCCGGCCTTCCGGTCACTCACCGTGCCCGCTGGCCGTGTTCAGATGCCCGCTGCCTGCCCAGGCCAAGTCCGCGCCCCAGGCCGCCGCAAACGCCTGGGCGCGGGCAGGCGACACCACCGGGTCACTGGCACTCGATACCACCAGCGGCGGGAATGGGAGCGGGTCCAGCGGCACCGGAGCCATGCGGCACACTTTGGG
>JAUNHF010000163.1 GCA_030524065.1 Deinococcus sp. | reverse complement strand
TTCACCCACATGGGCCTCAAGCGCATTGAGGTGGACGAAGTGGGCGCCGGCGACATCGTGGCCCTGGCCGGCATCGAGGACGCCCAGATTGGTGAAACCGTGGCGGACGTGAACAACCCTGAAGCGCTGCCCATCATCACCGTGGACGAGCCCACCGTGAGCATGATCTTCCAGCCCAACACCAGCCCCTTTGCCGGCAAAGAAGGCAAGTTCGTGACCAGCCGCCAGATCAGCGAGCGCCTGGCCCGCGAAATCATGACCAATGTGTCGCTCAAGGTGGAAGAAATCCGCCCCGACGAGTTCAAGGTGTCGGGACGCGGCGAGCTGCACATTTCCATCCTGCTGGAAAACATGCGCCGCGAAGGCTTCGAGCTTCAGGTGGGTGCGCCTCAGGTGATCTACCGCGAGATTGACGGCGTGCGCCACGAACCCGTAGAGCACGTGGTGATTGACGTGCCCGAGCAGTTCGCCAGCACCGTGATTGGTGTGCTGGGCAGCCGCAAGGGCCAGATGGTCCATATGGAGCCGCAGGGCACCCGCACCCGCGTGGAGTTCAAGATTCCTTCGCGCGCGCTGTTTGGCTTCCGCACCCAGTTCCTGAGCATGACGCAGGGCGAAGGCATCCTGAGCCACGTGTACGACAGCTACCAGCCCTACGCCGGCGACCTCAAGACCCGTCAGAACGGTTCGCTGGTCAGCATGGAAGATGGCGTGGCTTTTGCCTACTCCATCTGGAAATTGCAGGACCGTGGCAACTTCTTTATTGACGCCGGCCAGGACGTGTACGTGGGCATGATTGTGGGCGAAAACGCCCGCGAGCAGGACATGAACGTGAACGTCTGCAAGAACAAGAAGCTGACCAACGTGCGCTCCTCGGGCGCTGACGAGGCCCTGACGCTGGTGCCCCCGCGCCGCCTGAGCCTGGAAGACGCCCTGGAATACATTGCCGAAGACGAACTGGTGGAACTGACCCCCACCAGCATCCGACTGCGCAAGAAAATCCTGAACCCTTCCATGCGCAAATAAAGCCCCACGGTAACCATGGCCCCGGCTGCTTGGCTGGGGCTTTGTCATGTCCTGAACATCCAGAGGCTGTCCGGTAAATCGGAATGGCGGCCATCAGGCTCCGCACCTCATCTTCCGGGTGGCTTCTGGCACGGATTTCAGAGGAAGCGTCGCTTTCTGCGGGTTCATCCGGGGCCAGTGGGACGGGCACAGCGGCGAGGCAGAGTCAGAAAAAATGAGGTGAGCCTCCGTACAAGCCAAGTGGCAGATGTGTTCTCCCCCAGCACCCCGCACCATGCCGACATGTCTGCTTTTCTCCATACCCAGCGCCTGAGCCTGCGCCCTCTGGAACCCACCGATCTCCCACTATTGCAGGGCCTGAATGCCGACCCGGAAGTCATGCGTTACCTGGAAGCTGGAATGCCGCTTAGCCACACCCAGACAGCCGACCATGAACTTCCCCGGTTGCTGGGCCTCACGGTCCCCGGTCTGGGGCGCAGTTGCTGGGTGGCCTTCAGTCATGGCACTTTTACCGGCTGAGGATGCCGACCGCGTAGCGCTGGGCTACCGTCTCCAGCGTGAGCATTGGGGCCAGGGCTACGCCACCGAGGGCGCTCGCCTCCTCCTCAGGCTGGCATTCGAGCAGACGTCCATGCAGGAGATCGAGGCCGAGACGATGGCCGTCAATCTGGCCTCTCGCCGGGTGCTGGAACGGTTGGGGCTGCGGCACGTGAGGACTTACTACGGCGACTGGGCTGACCTGATCCCCGGCGCTGAGCAGGGTGAGGTGGTCTACAGGCTGAGGCGTACGGACTGGCCCGCTTGACAGCCCCAGGCCCAGGCCCAATGCTTGGGCATGCCCCAGATTCGCCCCGCAACCGCCGACGACCTCCCCGCCATCCTGGACATCTACAACCATGCCGTGCTGCATACCACCGCCACTTACGACCATGCACCCGTGAGCCTACAGAGCCGCGAGGAGTGGTTCGCTGAACGCCAGCGCACGGGCTTTCCGGTGCTGGTGGCCGAGGATGCGGGCGGCGCCGTGCTGGGCTGGGCCAGCTACGGCCCGTTTCGCCCCAAGCTAGGTTACAGCCGCACGGTAGAGCATTCGGTGTACCTCTCCCCTGCCCCTGGGCGGAGCGCTGCTCGAAGCCCTGATTGCCCAGGCCACCGCCGAGGGCCACCACCTGATGATTGGTGTGGTGGACGCCGAAAACGAGGGCAGCCTGCGCTTTCACCGCCGCCACGGCTTTAGCGAAGCGGGCCGACTGCCGCAGGCCGGGCACAAGTTCGGCCGCTGGCTGGACGCCGCCTTTGTGGTGCGGCGCTTGCAGGAGATGGACGCGCCGGGGCACGGAGAAGCGTAGAGAAAAGAGCGCGAAAGCCCCTCCGCTCCCGCGCCCCTATGGGTTGCCGCTCAGCTGTAGCGGTAAAACCCTTCGCCACTCTTGCGGCCCAGCAGCCCAGCCTGCACCATCTTGCGCAGCAGCGGGCTGGGGCGGTACTTGTCATCGCCCAGGCCCTGATGCAGCACTTCCATGATGGCGAGGCAGGTGTCCAGCCCGATAAAGTCGGCCAGCGTGAGCGGCCCCATCGGGTGATTCATGCCCAGTTTCATGATGCCGTCAATGGCTTCTTTGTCGGCCACGCCTTCCATCACGCACTGAATGGCCTCATTGATCATGGGCATCAGGATGCGGTTGGACACAAAGCCGGGAAAGTCGTTGCAGGCAAGCGGCGTCTTGCCCATCGCTTCGGCAGTTTTGGTGACGAACTCGGCGGTGGCGTCGCTCGTCTGGTAGCCGCGAATCACTTCCACCAGCGCCATCAGCGGCACCGGATTCATAAAGTGCATCCCGATAAACTGCTCTGGGCGGCCCGAAGCGGTTGCCAGCGCCGTAATCGGAATGCTGCTGGTGTTGCTTGCCAGGATGCCTTCCGGCTTGACGATTTCGCCCAGTTGCCGGAACAGCTCCTTCTTGACGCCCTCGTTCTCCACGATGGCTTCCACGACCAGGTCACAGCCCGCAAAGTCCGTGAGGTCGGTGGTAAAGGTCATGCGGCCCAGCACCTGCTCGGGCGTGTCTGTCAGCTTGCCTTTTTCATGCAGCTTGGCAAGGCTCTTTTCAATGACGCCCCGGCCCCGGTCTAGAAACTCTTGCTTCTGGTCGTGGACCACCACATCAAACCCACTTTGCGCGGCGACCTGTGCGATGCCGCCGCCCATCTGTCCTGCTCCGATGACTCCAAATTTCATGGTTGCTCCTTAATTGGGAAGAGGCGTAGCAGGTGATTCAGCTGAGTGCGGAACTCCTCCAGCTCTGCATCCTGCACCTTCCACTGAACCTTAAAGCTCTGCACGCTCTCATCTGTATGGACCATCAATCTGACCGTGAAAAACAGTCCTGTCTCATCCTGCAAAAAACGCAACTTGAGGTAAGGCTCCAGCGGCTTTAGCTGAGCTTGCCAGCGCCTGTGCTGCTGTGGTTCGCTGAGCAGCTCTAACTGTTCAGCCAAGTCCCGCAACTCCCAGGTCAGCAGACAAGCTTCACTGCTGTGCAGGCCACCTTCCCCCGTTCGAATATCGACCCGCAGCGTCAGCCAATTGGCGTCGTGATACGACTCTGCGGGGGAAATCTCAGGGAACTCGTAGCCTGTCACGGTCAGACGAAATCCCCTGAGTTGAATCTGGGAGTCCTTCACTCCACCACTCATTCCACCAACGGCACACCGCTCAGCTCAATGTTTTTCCCGCGCTTAACGGGAGTGAACGGCACATAGCGGTACTCCGAGCAGCCCTGAACCACAAAGGGGTCAGTGGCAAAAATCTCGCGCAGTTGCTCCTCACTCTCGGCCTGAGCAAAAATCACGCCGCCCGTTTCATCCTGCTTGCGGCCAGAGGTGATAAAGACGCCGCTCTTGTAGTGACCGTCCAGCCACTCGCGGTGCAGCGGGGTAACAGCGGCCAGCTCCTCTGCGGGCTTGAGGTAAGTGCTTTCGATAAACCAGAGGGTAGGGACCGTCATCTCAGCCCAACCGCTTCACGGCCAGCGCCAGCCCGTTGCCGCCACCCATGCACAGGGTCGCCACGCCGAATTCCTTGTCCTGCTGCCCCAGCGCATGCAGCAGCGTGACCAGAATGCGGGCGCCGCTCGCGCCGATGGGATGGCCCAGGGCCACCGCGCCGCCGTTCACGTTCACGCGGTCCAGGTCCAGGCCCAACTCACGGGCCACGGCCAGGCTCTGCACGCTGAATGCCTCGTTCAGCTCCCACAGGTCTACGTCTTTGACGTCCATGCCCAGTTTCTCCATCAATTTCTGGGTGGCGGGCACCGGGGTCATCATGATCCATTTGGGGTCCAGGCCAGCGGTGGCGTAGTCCACGATTTCGGCCAGGGGCTTCAGGCCGTGGGCCTGCGCGAACTCTTCGCTGACCACCATCAGGGACGCAGCACCATCGTTCAGGCCGGGGGCGTTGCCTGCGGTTACCGTGCCGCCCTGCTTGAAGGCGGGCTTGAGGCGGGCCAGTGTTTCCTCGGAGGTGTCGCTGCGGGGGCTTTCGTCGGTGTCCACCACGGTGTCGCCCTTGCGGCCCTTCACCGTCACCGGCACGATTTCATCCCGGAAGCGGCCCCCTTCGGTGGCGGACACGGCTTTCTGGTGGCTGGCGGTGGCGAACGCGTCTTGCTCCTCACGGGTCACGCCGTACTTCTCGGCCACGCGCTCGGCGGTGGTGCCCATCCCTTCATCGTTGATGGAGCACCACA
>JAUNHF010000162.1 GCA_030524065.1 Deinococcus sp. | reverse complement strand
CGCGAGCGCTCCGGCAGGTTCTGCTCGATAATCAGCTCCAGCGATTTCAGGCCCACCGCCATGCTGAGCGCCCCGCCGCCAAAGGTGTTGGAGTGGCGCTTGGAACTCAGGCCGCCCAGCATCTTTTTGTAGATGCCGTGCCGGGCGATGGTGGCCCCCACCGCGCTCAGGCCGCCGCCCAGCGGCTTGGCAAGGGTGATGATGTCCGGGTCCAGGCCCTGCGCCGCCGACTCAAACAGGTGCCCGGTGCGGCCCAGTCCGGTCTGGATTTCGTCGGCAATGCAGATGATGCCGTGCTGCTGGCACAGCTCCCCGATGCCGGGCAGAAACTCGGCGGGCGGAATAATCACGCCGCCCTCGCCCTGAATCGGCTCCACGATGATGGCAGCCACGTTCTTGGGGCCGACCCGCCGCAGCAAAGTGTTCAGCGCTTCCAGGTCGCCGTAAGGGCTATGCAGCGCCCCGGGCACCAGCGGGCGGAAAATATCCTGATATTCGGGGTTGGGGGTCAGGCTGAGGCTGCCGTAGGTTTTGCCGTGGTACGCCCCCCGGAACGAAATAAAGTAGCTGGCGCCGGGGCGCGACGCCTTGGCAAATTTCAGCGCACCTTCCACCGCTTCGGTGCCCGACGAACAAAAGAACACCTGACTGTCTTCATGGCTGGGCAGCTGCGAGGCCAGCAGGGCCACCAGATTGGCCCCCAGTGCGGCCCGCCAGGGGCTGACGCTTTGCTGCGGCAGGGTCATTGCCCGGTTTTTTTGCATGAACTCGGTCATGAATCCGGTCAGGTCCGGGTGCATCTCGCCAAACGGGGTGGCGGCGTAGCTGGCGGCCATAATCAGGCGCTCGCCGGTCACGTCCTGAAGCTCCCAGGGGCTCAGGCGCGTGAAGGGCCCGGCCACGCCCAGCAGGTCTAGGCCGTACAGCAGCTCCTCGTTGCCGTACTTCAGGTCAAGTTCGCGGGCCCGCTGGGCGCTGAAGCTCTCGCTCAGCACGTCCTCGGCGCGGATCAGGGCAGGAAGGGAAGAAGGCATAGCAGCAAGTCTAGCGCCGGGAGCGCCCGCGCTGTCTCATTCCCTGGGCCGGCCCTCCTGCTTGGCCCCCTTACACTGGTTCTATGCA
The DNA here is from genome assembly GCA_030524065.1 of Deinococcus sp. GTDB lineage: Bacteria > Deinococcota > Deinococci > Deinococcales > Deinococcaceae > Deinococcus. Next base: position 3,665 of record JAUNHF010000162.1, on the reverse strand, counting down.
ACTTGTCAGAATGGTTTATGCCGGCTCGCCCCGCTGGGGGCGCCTGGAAGGCGAAACGGTGCACCTGCTGGGCGGAAGCCTGCGCGGAGGCACCTTGACCGACGCGGGCGAGGCGGTGCCGCTTGACCCGGCGGCGCTTTTGCCCCCCGCCGAGCCCAGCAAAATCGTGTGCGTGGGCCGCAACTACGCTGACCACATCCGCGAGATGGGCAACGCCGGGCCGAGCGGGGCCGATTTACCGCTGGAACCGGGCATCTTTCTCAAGGGCCCCAACGCGCTGGCCGAGCCCGGCGGCGCCGTGGAGTATCCGGAGTGGACCGAGAACCTTCACTTTGAGGGCGAACTGGCGCTGGTGATCGGGCAGCGGGCCAAAAACCTCACGGCCCCCGAAGCCCTGGGCGCTGTGCTGGGCTATACCTGCGGCCTGGACCTGACCGCCCGCGACCGTCAGCGCGAAGACCTACAGTGGTTCCGAGCCAAAGCCGCTGACCGCTTTTGTCCGCTGGGCCCCTGGCTGGAAACCGAGCTGACCCCCACCGACCTGCAGATTCAGACCCGCGTAAACGGGGCCGTGAAGCAGGAGAGCCGCACTTCGCACATGATTTTTGATCCCGTGCAGGTGTTGGTGTACGTGAGCCGCTACGTGACCCTGGAACCCGGCGACGTGATCCTGACCGGAACACCTGAAGGCGTGGGCCCGCTGAAGCGGGGTGACCGGGTCGAAGTGAAAGTGGAAGGCATCGGCGTGCTGGAAACCCGCATTGTTTGACCTTGGCGGCTCCGGCGCTGGCGTGGGGCGGTGGGACGGGCTGACAGTGCAGCTGCCTGCCCCCTACCGCTGCACCGCACCGGGAGCGCGTGCGTGATCCCAGACCCTAAACAGCGGGAGATCCCAAACAACGTGGGCCCCAGAAGAACGCGTTTCTAAATAAACTGGTGGCTGAAAACGTGCGCCCTGAACAGCCAGACCTGCTAAGCCCCGGCTAGACTGAGGAATGTCGCTGCAAGTTCACCCGTCGCTTCGGCCGGACGGCGCTGGTTCCGGCGGCCCGAAAGGACGACCATGACCCATAACCGATACGATGACCGCGCCCGGCTGGTGTTCCACTATGCCCGCGAGGAAGGCAACCGCCTGGGGCACGCTATGGTCGGCCCCGAACACCTGCTGCTGGGCCTGATCCGTGAGGGTGGCAGTGCCTACGCCGTGCTGAGCGAGTTTGGCATGACCCTGGAATCGCTGCGCGAGCGGGTGGAGGAGATCATTGGGCGCGGCGAAGGCTCCCGCCTGAACGACGCCCCCGCGATTACCCCCCGCGCCCGGCGCGTAATGGAGCTGGCTGCCGCCGAAGCCCGCGAGCTGGGGGCCGCCGTGACCTCCACCGAGCACCTGCTGCTAGGCATTCTGCGCGAGGGCGACGGGGTGGCCTACCGCATCCTGCAGGAAATCAGCAAGGACCCCGACACGATCCGCTGGCGCATTCTGGAACAGGGCAATCGCCGCCGGCCAGACCCCGCTTCGCTGCCCACGCCGCTGCTGGACGAGTTTGGCCGTGACCTGACCCGCATGGCGCGGGGCGGCCACCTGGACCCGGTGATCGGGCGCAGCGACGAGATTCGCCGCGTGACCCAGATTCTGACCCGCCGCACCAAGAACAACCCCGTCCTGATCGGAGACCCCGGCGTGGGCAAGACCGCCATTGTAGAGGGGCTGGCGCTGGCTATTGTGGCGGGCCGCGTGCCCCCGGCCCTCAAGGACAAGCGGGTGGTCAGCCTGGACCTGAGCGGCGTGGTGGCCGGCACCAAGTACCGGGGCGAGTTTGAAGAGCGCCTGCGCCAGATTATCGAGGAGCTGCGGGCGTCCAAGGTGGTGGCCTTTATTGATGAGCTGCACACCCTGGTGGGTGCGGGTGGCAGTGAGGGCACCCTGGACGCGGCCAACATCATGAAACCGGCCCTGTCGCGCGGCGAGATTCAGGTGATCGGCGCGACCACGACCGGCGAGTATCACCGCTACATCGAAAAAGATGCGGCGCTGGAGCGGCGCTTTCAGCCGGTGATCGTGCTGGAGCCCAGCCCCGCCGAGACGTTGGAAATCCTGCGTGGGATTCGGCCTGCCTACGAGGAGCACCACGGCGTCAAGCTGCCCGACGCGGTGCTGGAGCTGTCTATCCGCATGGGCGAGCGCAGCCTGCCGGGCCGCAATTTCCCCGACAAGGCGATTGACCTGCTGGACGAGGCGGCCAGCCGCGTGAACCTCAACCTCAGCCTGGAACTGCCGGTGGCGCTGGATGAGGACGGTCAGCCGTTCGTGACCCGCGAAGACCTGGAAAGCGTGCTGAACAGCATGGGCGGCGTGTATTCGGACGGCCGCGCCGCTGACCTGGTTGACCTGGAAGCGGTACTGGGCGAGCAGGTGTACGGCCAGCCCGACGCCGTGCGTGCCCTGGCCTCGGCGCTGCGCCGCGCCCGCCTGGGCCTGGGCGGACGCAACCGGGTGTCGGCCAGCTTCCTGTTTGCGGGGCCGAGCGGCGTGGGCAAGACCCACCTTGCCAAAGCCCTGGCCCGCACGCTCTTTGGCTCGGAGCGCAGCCTCATCCGGCTGGACATGTCCGAGTATCAGGAGCCGCACAGCGTGAGCAAATTGATCGGGTCACCTCCCGGCTACGTGGGCCATGAACAGGGTGGCCGCCTGACCGAAGCGGTGCGCCGCCAGCCGTTCAGCGTCATCCTGCTGGATGAAATTGAGAAGGCCCACCCCGACGTCTACAACGCCTTTTTGCAGGTGTTCGAAGATGGCCGCCTGACCGACGGGCAGGGCCGCACGGTGGATTTCCGCCGCACCATCGTCATCATGACCTCCAACACCGGCTTCAACATCAACCCGACGGTGGGCTTTAGCCCGGTGCAGGCCGATTCCAGCGCACCGCTGCGGCACATCTTTACGCCAGAATTCCTGGACCGCCTGGACGACGTGATCAAGTTCCGGCCGCTGGGCGAAGCTGAGCTGGAGCGGGTGGCCGGGCAGCTGCTGGCCGAAATGGCCGAGGAGCTGGGCAGCCGCGACATCGCCGTATCGTTTGCGCCGGAAGTGGCTCCCTGGCTGGTCAGCAAGTTGCGGGCCCGCAGCCACAAGCACGCCCTGGGCAGCAGCCGGCAACTGCGCACCCTGCTGCGCGAGGAGCTGGAAGACCCGCTGGCGCTGGAGCTGATGGCGGCCGCCCCCGGCGCTGGCGGCTGGCGCGTGGTGCTGGGTGAAGAGGGCCTGGAATTCCGCCGTGACAAGCGCGTCAAGAGCAAGACGCAGATTCTGGCCTAGACCGAGAGAAAGAGGCGGGCGGCAGGCTAAAGAGGGCAATCCCCCTCAAAGCTTTCTGCCTTTTTCCTTTTGCCTCCTTGCGTTACTCCTCCCCACGCCCCAGTTCCTTGCCGCGCAGCGTGGCCGCTTCCACGGCGTCCATCACGCTGGCGCGGAAGCCGGAGCGTTCCAGTGCCCGGATGCCCGCGATAGTAGTGCCGCCGGGGCTACTCACCTCGTCCTTGAGAATGGCGGGATGGGGGCGCTCGGCCAGCAGCTGCCCGCTGGTCATCAGCAACTTGCGGGCCAGTTCGTTGGCGGTGGCGCGGGGCAGGCCCATCCGCACGCCGCCGTCGGCCAGCGCCTCGGC
>JAUNHF010000161.1:2033-4825 GCA_030524065.1 Deinococcus sp. | reverse complement strand
ATAACACCGTCCCTTTCGCATTTTTAGAGGTCCGCTGTCAACCCCTATTCGCGGTGAGTTATGATTCGCTTAAGATTAAGACGAACAGCTGAAAATGCGCCCTGAGGAGTTCTCAGACGTCCTTCAGCGGTTTTCATTTAGCAGGGGCTGTGTCACTGAGCGGCGGTTGTTCCACTGCTCTGCCCAGTCCAGGGCAGTTTGCAGCGCGTCGTCGGTGGTACGCTGCGGTGCCCACCCCAGCCAGCGCTGGGCGCGGCCGATATCGGCGTAGGCTCCGGCGTTGTCGCCCGGTCGGCGGGGAGCCTCGCTGATCTTCAGTGGCTGCGGGGCAATGCGGCCAAAAGCGTCCACCAACTCGCGCACGGTCACGCCGTTGCCAGTGCCCACATTGATAATCAGGGAGTGGACGGTTTCTCCCAGCTCGTCCTGTGCCCGCTCGAAGGCTTGGTCAAAATGTTCTAGGGCGGCCACATGGGCCTGTGCCAGGTCCCAGACATGGATGTAGTCGCGCAGGCCAGTGCCGTCGCGGGTGGGGTAGTCGGTGCCGGTGATGGCAAACTCGCCGCTGCCCCGCGCCGCACTGACCAGCCGGCCCAGCAGGTGCGAAGGGTCATCCAGGTACGGTCCCGAGCGTCCCCTCGGATCGGCGCCTACCGGATTGAAATAACGCAGCGCGATGCCCCGCAGCGGCTGCCCGGCCTGCGCCGCCGCTGTGCACAGGTCCGCCAGGATGTCTTCTACCATCTGTTTGGTGCGGGCGTAGGGGCTCATCGGGGCCAGTGGGCTGGTTTCGGTGACCCGGTAATCGGGAGGGCTGGCATATACGCTGGCGCTGGAGCTGAAAATCACCCTGGACTGCCCCAGGTCCAGCAGCGTTTCAAAGAGGTTCAGGCTGGCCAGCACGTTCTCGCGGTAGTACAGCCCTGGCTGCGCCACCGATTCGGGAACCACGATGCGGGCCGCAAAGTGCAGCGTGGCAGCGATATCGGGGTGCTCAGCAAAAATGCGGCGAACCAGTGCACTGTCGGCCACATCCCCCCGGTAAAAGGTGCGGCCCTGGGTAAATTCCTGGGCACCCATCACCAGCGAGTCCAGCACAATGGGCGTATGCCCGGCGTCTTCTAGTGCGGAGCATGTGGTACTGCCAATGTACCCTGCTCCTCCCGTTACCAAAACTTTCATTACAAGACTATACTTTGACCCAACATGAATCTTTTTAGCACCAGCAGATGGCTCACCTGCCGAGCGCGGCAAGTTCGGGGGCCTGCCCTTTTTCAGGGGCGCAGCCTGCGGGAGCGCGGCGCGTGACCCAGCTGCCCGTTTCCCGCGCCCAGGACCTGGACGCCGCTTACCTTGCCCGCCTTCTGAAATCGGCCCTGCTGCCGGTGCTGCTCGTCTCGGCTGCCCTGGCAGCGGCCACCTACTTCTATTCCCAGTCGCGCCCGCCAGTGTATCAGGCGTCGGCTGGAGTGGCGGCGCTGCCCACCAATTCGGCCAACAATCTGCTCGCCAACTCGCTGGTTACGGCGCCCGGCCTGCCTGCGGGCGTGGTCAGCCGGGCACTGCGCAGCCCCGAAGTCACAGCCAGCGCCCTGGCGCAGCTGAAAAAATCCTTGCCGGACGCCGGGCAATACAAGCAGATTGCCAGTGCAGTGCAGGCGGAAATGCGCTCAGGCGACTATCAGACCGTTGGCCTGCAGGCCGATATTGATCAGAATCTGGTGGGCAATTACGAGATTGTTGCCAAGGCTGGGACGCCCGAAGCGGCCAAGGCGACCGCCAATGCCTTTACACGGGCCCTGCTGGACTGGGACCGCGCCCGCGCCCTGGAAGGGGTGAACCGCGCCCGCGCCAACCTCACCAGCCAGCTGGAGCAACTGCGGGGCCAGCCGACGGTGGCGGGGCAGCCGGTTGGTCAGAGCACCGCCACGCAGCTGCGCGCCGAAGTGACCCGGTCGCTGCAACAGTTGGAAGTGCTCCGCCTGACTGCCACCGGCACGCTCTCGCTGATTTCGGGCGCGGTTTTGCCCGAAGCCCCCATCGCTCCCCGGCCGCTGCGCGACGCGCTGCTGGTGCTGGGCGCGGGCCTCTTTTTCGGTCTGCTGGGAGCGCTGCTGCGTGACCGCCTGGTTCAGCGAGTGCAGGACGAAGAAACCTTGCAGCCATTTGGTCTGCCGGTGCTGGGCCGGTTGCCCTCGTTGCCGGGCCGCCAGGTCCAGACCGGCGGTATCGGCTCTCTGATGCAGAACGCCGGCTTTCACAGCGGTATGGAATTCGTGCGGCTGAGTCTGCTTTCCAGCTTGGCCGACCGTACCGGTCAGGGCGGCGCGGTCAGGGTCCCGGTGATTGCCGTGTCCAGTGCCGCCAAGGATGAAGGCAAGAGCGTGACCACTGCCGGTCTGGCGGTTGCCCACGCGGCGCGGGGCATGAAAGTGCTGGTCGTGGACGCCGACGTGTACCACCACCGGCAAAAGGCACTGCTGCTGCACGATCAGGCGGCGCCGCCCACCCACCAGCTGGGCAACATTCAGCTGTGGAGCGAGGTTCAGCCTGGGGTGGACCTGATGATGGTGCAGGCCTCGCGGCTGGACCCTACGCAGCTGATGAACAGCATTCGGTCGGTCAGCCAGCAGTACGACATCGTGCTGGTGGATACGCCGCCAGTGCTGGTGATTGCCGATACCCTGGCCCTCTCACGCCTGCTGGACGGCCTGATTCTGGTGGTGAGTGTGGGGACGCCGCAGCATGACGTAGAGCGTCTGGTGACCGAAACCCGGCGCCTGGGCGTGCGC
>JAUNHF010000161.1:0-1999 GCA_030524065.1 Deinococcus sp. | reverse complement strand
AGGCAGCAGTGGCGTGTACGGGTACGGAACCCCATTGATGGACGCCCACCAGGAGGTGAGCTATGGTAACGGAAACTAGGCCGCTGGCCCAGGGCATACTGGCGCTGCACCTACAGCAGGCTGCGGACCTCCGCGAGCTGAGCGGCGCCGATCCACTGCTGACTGCCCGGTTGGCGGCGGCATGTGGTCAGGCTGAACTGGCCCGCGCCCTGCTGGCCCGCAGCGGGGGCCTGTTTGACCGTGAGGAAAGCGCCCGCCTACTGAGCGAGCCCTGCCCGCCGGAGCTGGTGGCCCGCGCTGCGCAGGTCCTACGCACCGGGTCTGCGCAACCTGAGACCTCCCTGAGTGACTGGACCGAAACGCAGCGTGAGATGTACGTGCGTGTGCTGGCGAGCCTGCTGATAGCGGAGCCTGCCCCGCTGAGCGCTGCGCAGGTGGGCGGACAGCAGCCGGCCGCACACATGCCGCCGGGCCTGTGGCGGCTGGCGGCCTTGCCGGAGCGGCAGCGCTGGGCCGCTGGCCGCCGCCTGCTTCAGCAGCTGAGCCCGGCCGCTCCTGTGGCTCCCGGTACGCCCGCGCCGGTGCAGTGGGCCAACGCTTCTTGGGGTGGCCGCTGGGGCCTGCGCCTGGGGTTGGCCGGTGCTGAGGGAGTGGGCGCTGAAGTCGTCTCGCTGGAACATGTGGTGGCTTCTCTCAGCGCCGCCTGGAGCTGGGGACTGCCCGAATTGCCGCCGCTGCTCTCGCGCCCGCTGCTGATGGAGGGCCTCGAAACGCTGCCGGCTGACCGCCTGGAATTGGTCACCTCGCTGCTGGCCGACGCGTCCGCGCTGTTTGGTTGGACCGTGATTGCCCTGCCAGCGATAGAGACGCCCTGGCCCGCCGCCTTTCAGCCCCTGCCAGCGGAGGTGTGGGCTGCGCCAGAGCCAGAGTCGGCCCGCAGTGTGACTGTGACCCCGCCCGGTGAGCCGCTGACGCTGCCAGAACTGGCCGCCCAGCTGGAGGCGCAGGGGGGACGCACGCTGGTGGTGCTGTACTCGCGTGCCAGTGCTGCCCGCCTGGCCGGCATGCTGCCCGGCAGTGTCCTGCTGTCCAGCAGCCTGAGCCGCGCCCACCTGGACCGCCGGATGTCGGCCCTGGCCGAGCAGGCAGCGGTGCCGGACCTGACGGTCATTGCTACCACCTTGCCATCTACGCCGGTGGGTGAGTTTGACCGGGTGTATCACCTGCTGGCCCCGCTGACCCACCTGACCGAGGCCGCGCAGCTGAGCCGTGGCCCCCTGACGCTGTTTACCCTGCGCGACGTGGCCCTGCCGCAGTCTTGGGAGCAACACAGCCGCCTGACCGCCCGCTTTCTGGCCGAGGGCGATCCTATGAATGACCCCGCCGCGCAGCGCCGCTACATGTCGCAGCTGCGGGCGCTGGAGCAAGGCGGCCGCTTGGGGCACTGGCTGGGGCTGCGGCGCGAGCAGCAGTTCGCTGCGCTTGCCAGCGAGCTGAGCGCGCAGCCCGCCTCGGCGGTGCCTGTCCTGATCGGTGATGGCCCAGGCAAGGCCGCCATAGCCCGCTCACGCGAGCAGGGCTGGCTTTCGCGGCGCGACCTGCGCTACGCCGCCTGGGTCACGCCAATGGAAGCCCAGCGGGCCGTGCGCCTGGGGGACGCCGAACCGTTCGGCTCCGGGTGGGCGCTGGTGTGGTGCGGCGACTACGACGACACCTACGGCCTGGCCTGGCCGCTGGTTCAGGCCGAGCAGCAGCGCAGCGATGAATAATGTGTGGCCGACTGCGGCGCTTTCGGGGGGCTGCCGCCTGAGCAGCCCCGGTCCTGCCCCGATTTCTGGTACGCGGAGCAGCCGGGTATGGCCTAACATTAATATTTTACAGTTATTACAAACCCCCGCCCTTATGTTCAGGCAGATGAATTCGCTTTAATGTCTACGTGCATTCTTTGTCTTCCTCCCTGTTTTCTTCCCGGCGTCTGCTGACCGATCGGTCATCTCTT
>JAUNHF010000160.1 GCA_030524065.1 Deinococcus sp. | reverse complement strand
CGGATTGGCGCGGCCGTCCTACGGGGGTGCAGCAAAGGCCTAGCGGGCGAGTGGCGGAAGTGCGCCCTGAGACGCCAGAACGGCTGGAATTTCTGGGCCCCGTCAGCTTTAGCACTGTCTGAGCCTCAGCCGCCACTTTTTCCCGCGCCCAGCCCCTAGACTGCGGCTATGCATCAACTGGCCGACTGGGTCACCCGCGCTCCGAAACAGGTTCTGACCCTCTGGGCCATACTGCTGGTCCTGGCCGCACCGCTGGCCTGGCAGGCTCCGGGCCGCCTCAGCGCCAGCATTGGCGAGCTGCCCGACGCCGAGAGCACCCAGGTCACCGCCCTGCTGCGCGGCGAATTTGGGGAGAAAGCGCTCAATCCGGTCCTGCTGGTCTTTAAGCCGGGGCCGCAGGCCAGCGCAGAGGCCACTGAGGAGGCAGCCGCCGACTACCGCGCCGGGCTGCTGGAATTGCCGGGGGTCTCGGCAGTGCGGTCCAGCCGTGAGGTGGGCCTGAGCAGCGAGACCGCAGCGCCGGGAGCCGAGCTGGTGGTGGCCCAGATTCCGCTGTATGAAGGCGCGGAAGAGGCGCTGAGCGCTGTACGCGAGTACAGCGACCGCTTTGAGCAGGAGCGGGGCGTGGACATCGGTGTGACCGGCAGTCAGGCGATTGCCGACGACTTTACCCATTACGCCGAAGCCGACACCAAGCGCAGCGAAATAACGGCCCTCCCGCTGATTGCTGGGGTGCTGCTGCTGGTGTTTGGCGCCCTGGTCGCCAGCGGCCTGCCGATTCTGGTCGGCCTGGTCAGCATCACCGTCACGTTGGCGCTGCTGTACCTGCTGACCGGCGTGATGGAGGTGGCGACCTTTGCCCAGAGCGTGGTCACCATGCTGGGCCTGGGCGCGGGCATTGACTACGCCCTGCTGATGGTCAGCCGCTTCCGCGAGGAGCTGGGGCGCGGGCGCAGCAGCGCGGGCGCGGCGCACACCGCCTTGCTGACGGCGGGGCGCTCGGTGGTGTGGAGCGGCACCACCGTGATGATTGCGATGGCGGGCCTACTGGTGCCGCCCATCGCCTTTGTGCAGAGCATCGGCGTGGGCGGGGTGCTCACCGTGCTGATGACCGTGCTGGCCTCGGTCACGGTGCTGCCCGCGCTGCTGACCCTGCTGGGAGAGCGGGTGAACAGCCCGCGCCGCTGGGCCGTGCGCCCTGGCCGCCTCGCCGAACCCTCGCCGGGCTGGCAGCGCTGGGCTTGGGCGGTGATGCGCCGGCCCTGGCACTGGACGCTGCTGGGCGCAGGTTTTTTGCTGCTGCTCGCCTGGCCCGCCGCCCACATCCAGACCGGCTACGGCGGGGCCTGGGGCCTGTCGCCCGGCATCGAAAGCCGCGACGCCCTGGAAGATGTCCGCGCACTGGGAGCGGGCGGGTTGCTCTCGCAGTTCGAGGTGGTCTTACCACTGGAGCGTCCCTACGACCCCGCCCAGGACGCCGAGGCATTCCGGCAGACGGTAGAGCGGGCCGCTGGCGTGCCGGGGGTGCAGGCCGCCGTCAGCCCTTTTCTGAGTGCGGCGGACCTGCAAGCGGCGGGCACACAGGGCGGCGGCCTGGACGGCCTACAGGCCGCCATTGAGCTGAACCAGCGCAGCTTCTCGCAAAGCGGACAGTTCCTGCGCTTTACCGTGATCCCGGACCGCTACCTGGACGCCGCCGAGATAGACGTGCTGGAACCGCAGCTGCGGGCCGCACTGACCGCCGGGCCGGTGCCGCCCCTGGCCGGCTCTCCGCTGCTGGGCGGCGCACCTATTGGCGAGCGCGAGTTCGGCCGCGCCGTGACGGGGGCGCTGCCGGGCGTCATGCTCAGCGTGTTTGCGGCCACCTTCGTGCTGCTGCTGCTGGCTTTCCGCAGCCTGGTGGTGCCGGTCAAGAGCATTGTGCTCAACGGCCTGACGGTGGCGGCCGCGACCGGCGTGGTGGCAGCGGTGCAGAGCGGGCCGCTGGGCACACTGCTGGGCTTCCCTCCCGGCAGCGGCGTGATGGACGCCATGCTGCCGCTGCTGCTGTTTACGGTCATGTTTGGCCTCAGCATGGACTACGAAATTTTCCTGATCTCGCGGGTGTACGAAGGCGTGCAGGCCGGGCTGGACAACGATGAAGCGGTGGCGCGGGCGCTGAGCCGCACCGCCCGCATCATCACTTCGGCGGCGCTGATCATGTTTATCGTCTTTGCCGCCTTTGTCGCGGGGCGGGTGGTGCTGACCAAAAGCATCGGTCTGGGCCTCGCCACCGCCGTGCTGCTGGACGCCACCCTGGTCCGCTTGGCGCTGGTGCCCGCCGTGCTGCGGCTGGCTGGGCGCTGGAACTGGTGGCTGCCGCCGTGGCTGGAGCGCTGGCTGCCCCGGGTGACTATGCGGCATTAGCAGCCCGCAGTGACCCAGGGGGCCGCGCAGGGCGGCGTGCGGGCCGGAGCCGGGCTTTCAACCTGCACGCCGCCCGCGCCACCCCGTCCAACCAAAGGAGCCGTCTCTGGTCCGCTGCTGGATACACCCTGAGGGAATGCTCTAGGGTGCCGGGGTGGATTTTGTACTGGTGGTTCTAGGCATTGCCCTGCTGTATCTGGGCGGCGAACGCTTGGTGGACAACGCTTCGGCGCTGGCCCGGTCTTTTGGCCTGAGCCCCTATGTGGTGGGTCTGACCGTGGTCGCCTTCGGCACGTCCACGCCAGAACTGGCCGCCACCTTGTCTTCCAGCCTGGCTGGCACCGCCGATATGGCTTTAGGCAACGTGGTGGGTAGCAACATCGCCAACATCGGACTGATCTTGGGGCTGACCGCCGTGATTTATCCGCTGGCCAGCCGCCGCAGCACGGTCACCCGCGAATTGCCGCTGATGCTGGCCGTATCGCTGCTGCTGTGGCCCGTAGTGCAGGGCGGTATCAGCCGCGCCGAAGGAGCGCTGCTGTTCGGACTGCTGGTGGCTTACGTGCTGTGGCAGCTGCGGCAGGGGCGTGGGCCGCAGGAAGAAGCCGGAGCCACGCCCAGCGCCGCGCTGCCGGAGCCGGCAAATGACGCGCCCGCAGTGCCGCGTGGACGCGCCCTGATAGGGGCGGCGCTGGGCGTGGCCCTGCTGGTGGCCGGTGCTCAGGCGCTGGTGACCGGGGCCACAGCCATCGCGCAGGGCTTCGGCATTTCGGAGCGGGTCATCGGCCTGACCATGCTGGCGCTGGGCACGAGCCTGCCGGAGCTGGCCAGCAGCTTGATTGCGGCGGCGCGGCGCGAAACCGACATGATTCTGGGCGGCATCATCGGCTCCAACGTCTTTAATATCCTCGCCATTTTGGGCCTGACTGCCCTGGTGCGCCCGCTGCCCGTAGACGTTGCGGCGGCCCAGAGCGACATCGCCGTCATGCTGATCTTTTCGGCTGCCCTCCTGGCGCTGATGTGGCGTCACGCCCGGCTCGGCAAGCTGGGCGGCGCCCTGCTCATGGCGGGGTACGCCGCCTACATCTGGACCTTGTTCTAGGGCTGGCCCTGTTGCTGGCCTCAGCCCTGGCAGGCCAGGACCAGCGAGAACTGCGCCGAGGCGCTCCGCCGTCTAGGTTGGCGCCCGCCCCGCCGCCAGCAGCAGCGGCACCGTAAAGGTGGCTGGCCCCTGAGCAAAAAAGGGAGCCAGCTCCGCCAGATGCTCGGCCTGCAAGCGCGCCACCTCCGCTGGCGGCAACCCGCGCAGCGGCAACCCTTCCAGGCCCTGCACGATGTGCGCCCAGCGCTCCTCCGCCGAGGCAATGGGCACAGGCAGGTCGCGGGCCTCCAGCCGCAGGTCGGTCAGGCCAGCCGCTGTCAGCAGGTCCTGCGCCACTTCCAGCGTGCCGATGCGGGCAGCGGGCGGCACCGGCGGCTTGGGCCCCAGTTCGCCCAAGCGGGCGGCCCACAGGCCCGGCAGCGGGGCCATCAGCGGGCCAGCGAACGAACTGAACACCACCTGCCCCCCTGGCCGCAGCACCCGCCGCCACTCGCGCAGGGCCGCGGCCATATCGGGCAGAAAAAACAGCCCCGCCGCGCACAGCACCCCGTCCTGGCTGGCATCCGGGGCAGACAGCTGCGCGCCATCGGCCTGGACGTAACGCAGTCCTGGCGGCGTGGGCTGCTGCCGGGCCACGTCTAGCATTGGGGCACTCAGGTCCGTCGCCAGCACGGCGCCGCCCGGCCCCACAGCGGCAGCCAGGGCGCGGGCTGCCGCGCCGGTGCCAGTCGCCACGTCCAGCCAGCGCTCGCCGGGGCGGGGACCGGCCCAGCGCACCAGCTCGCGGGCGCTGAGGGCCAGAAAGCTCAGCGCGCCGTACCCGGGGGCGATGGCATCACAGTCGGCCAGTCCGGCACGCGGCACCCCCAGCCCTCAGTTCTGGGGGCGCAGTGCCAGCAGTTCGGCCGGCAGCTCTTCAAGGTAGATGTCGGTCCAGCTGGCGCCGTCAAACGTCACCTGTGACTCGAACAGCAGCTCGTTGGGGTGCTCGGCATCCTCAATGGCGTCCAGCGGCACGTCCAGCTTCAGGCCCCGCGGCACCGGAAAGTCGGCGGCGGGAATGTCGGCCAGGAACGGCGCGGTGTCCTCGTAAGCGTCTACCAGCGCAGTGCGGGCAAATTCGGCCCAGCGGTCCGGGTCGCCCGCGCCGGTCTGTTCCAGCAGGTCATGGCGCAGGCGGTCTGCGTGATCGGCGGCCACTTCATCCTCGTTCCAGCTTACGCGGCCATCCGCCATTACCGTGACTTCTACCGTACCCAGGTCCAGAATCTGGCTGAAGAACTCGCTCAGTTCCGACTCGGTGGGCTCGGCGGTGGGGTCCACGTACGAATACCACGCGGC
>JAUNHF010000002.1 GCA_030524065.1 Deinococcus sp. | reverse complement strand
ACTACCTTGCCAAGGTAGATGTCGCGAGTTCGAATCTCGTCTCCCGCTCCATTTCACCCCACTCCCTTGAGTGGGGCTTTTTTTGTTTCCCTTTTCCTTCCTAGAATGGAGAGCTATGAGTGGCGCATTCCCTTTTACATTTGAAGTGACGCATCAAGATGGGCGGGCCCGTCTGGGCACCTTGCAGACACCGCATGGTGAAGTGCAGACGCCCCTGTTCATGCCAGTTGGGACTCAGGGAACGGTTAAAGGGCTATCGCCACAGGAAGTGCAGGAAGTGGGATCCCAGATCATCCTGGCAAATACATACCATCTGATGCTGCGCCCTGGTGAAAAGTTGGTGGCAGATCATGGCGGCCTGCAAGAGTTCAGTGGATATCCTGGCCCCTTCCTAACGGACTCGGGAGGTTTCCAGGTCATGAGCCTGGGCCACCTGCGGAAAATCCGTGAGGAGGGCGTTACTTTCAAAAGCCATCTGGACGGCCGCCTGATTGAACTGACGCCGGAGCGGAGCATAGAAGTGCAGCAAGCTTTGGGAGCGGACATCATCATGGCCTTTGACGAATGCCCGCCCTATCCAGCTGAACGTGACTATATCCAGCGTAGTTTGCAGCGGACGGCGCGCTGGCTTGAACGCTGCTTGGCTGCCAAAACCAGGCCAGATCAGGCCCTATTTGCGATTGTGCAGGGAGGTATCCATGAAGACCTTCGTGATGAGAGCCTGGCCCTCACCCTGCCCTTTGACACGCCTGGATTCGCAATTGGTGGTTTGGCCGTAGGCGAGCCCAAAGAAGAGATGTATCCTGCTGTCGCCTACACGGCGGCCCGTCTCCCTGCAGGCAAGCCACGTTATCTGATGGGGGTTGGCCATCCAGAAGACCTGGTCGCGGGGATCGCAGTAGGGGTAGACATGTTTGACTGCGTCTATCCCACTCGTACTGGGCGCTTCGGCTACGCCCTGACCGATCACGGCCGCCTCAACTTGAATGCCAGCGCCGCACGGACCCGCATGCAGCCCATTGACGCTGAGTGTGATTGCTACGCATGCCGGAATTTCTCACAGGCTTATATCGCTCATCTGTTGCGTGCAGAGGAGATGCTGGGACCCCGTCTGTTGTCGCTGCATAACATCAGATACCTGCACCACTTGGTAGAGCGTATTCGGAGTGCCATCGCGGCAGGCCAGCTGGACGCCTGGGCCAGGACGTGGGGGGAAACGTACTTCAAAGGCAGTCTGCCTGCCTGGTTCCCTCAAGCCCTGGAAGATGGCAAGCAGCCCCTAAACGACTGACCCCTTCTTGTGGGATACTGGGTGTCTTCCCCATCTGTACGCCGCCCCCCGACTGCTGGCCCTGTGGTTTAGCTTGACCTCTATCTCATTAGAACGTTATGATCCGAATGACCTGTCGCCGATGAGACCTTGGATGTCTTGCGGAAGATGGGGTCAGGTAAAAGGCTTATGGCGGTGAACTGCCTCTGGGAGAGGAAACCCGGAAACTCGCCCCATCAACTTTTTTGAGAACTGCTACGGCCCGGCCTGAAAGAAACCTATGGGGGTTTTATGAAGAAAAGCGTTTTGTTTCTGACGGCTGCACTGTCGTTTGGCGTTGCGGGGGCCCAGGCCACCGTGACCACCACTGCAGCTCAGGCTCCTGCCCTGACCGACGTTCCTGCCGGTCACTGGGCCAAGGATGCTGTTGAGCGTCTGGTCAGCCAGGGCATCATCCTCGGCTACCCCGACGGCACCTACCGTGGCACCCAGAACCTGACCCGCTACGAAGCGGCGATGATCATCTCTCGCCTGCTGGATCAGGTCGGCAGCGGTGAAGTGGACCTGGGCAAAGTTGACGACGCCACCATGGCTTCCGTCCGCAACGCCATCAACGAACTGAGCGCCGAGCTGGCCGCTCTGGACGTGCGCGTAAGCGACCTGGAAGACAGCGCCGTGAGCCGCGAAGACTTCGCCCGCCTGGAAGGCCGCGTTGACGCCATCGCCAACACGGACGCCGGCAAGGTTGCCGAAGACCTGGCTGCTGTCAACGAAATGGCCACCCTGCTGAACCAGGACGTTCTGGAACTGCAGGACCGTGTGACCGCTGTTGATAGCGAGCTGGCTTCCTTCGACGAGCGCCTGGGCGTGGTCGAAGATCAGGTGGCTGAAAACACCACCGACATCGATGCTCAGGGCACCCGCATCGCCGACCTGGAAAACGGCCGCGTGCGTCTGACTCTGGGTGTCGGCGGTAGCTACGGTCAACTCCGCCGCGTTGGTGGCGATACCAACTTCGATGTTGACCGCGTAACTGAAGGCACCTTTGGTGAGAAGCAGTACACCAACCAGACTGCTGCTGACGACGACGCGACCGACCGTGTACGTGGTGTAGATACTACTGATAAGGGCCGCTTTGATCTGTCGCCTGCCATTACCGTAGGCGTTAAAGCGACCAACATCTCTGCTGCTGGTGGTATCACTGTTGAAGAAGCTGGTGTGAACTTTGGCTTCGACCCCAGCCTGCTGACCAACTCGGTGAAACTGGGCGAGTCTGTTGACACCACTAACCGTTACGTGACCTACTTGGACTCTGCTGAAGTGACTGGCCGTATCGGTGACGATGCCCGCTTCCGTGTGGTTGCCAAGGCTGGTACCGTGCCCGCCCGTCCTGACGTGGTCAACCCCGTTGGTAGCCTGAAAGATGTGCCCGGCTACAACGATTACTTGCTGCCCAGTGGTGTGCGTAATGGTGTGTCCGCTGGTGTGGCCCTGACCGACATTCCCTTTAAGCCCACTTTCTACATCAGCAGCGGCTATGGTGACAACGCTGGCCTGACTGGCACCTACGTGGCGACCCGTGCAGAGACCAAGTTGGGTGACCGTGGAGTTGTGGGCGCGAGCTTCGTGCAGAACTTCTCGGATACTTCCGCCACTACGCCGCGTACCGGCCGCACGGCCTTTGGTGTGGATGCCAACTACACCGTGCCCAAGGCTGCTGACAGCGACGAAGTGCTGTATGGCGTCAAGGGTGTGTACGTTGCCAGCATGGCTGATGCTTTCTCAGGTGCACGTACCTTCCAGCAGGCTTTTGATAACCGCGATCAAGCCACTGAGCTGTCGGCTGAAGCCAACTTCTTTAACCTGGGTGCACGCGCTGACTTCCGCGCTGTTTCCCCTGGCTTTGAGAATGAGCAAAAGCAGGCTGATGGTACCTACAAGCTGATTCCCAACGCTGCCATGGACGTAAACCGTGAAGACGCCTTCGAGCCCAACTATGTGGACGAAGTCGGCTATGGTGCATCGATCTCTACCCGTCTGGGCGCTGCCGAGCTGGGCCTAGCTGGCGATACCTACACCAACTGGTATGACCAGCCCTGGAACAACCGCCGTGCGACCGTAGGCGGACACATCGGCACCAACCTGGGTGCCTTCCGTGTGGCTGGCTTCGCCGGTTACACCACCGATGCCCGCGACAACAAGGATCTGACTGCCAGCTCCGGTTTCGTGGCGGCTGACAGCGATGTTGTGCGTTACGACGCGGACAAAGTGACCAGCGTCCGCAGCACCGACAAAGACCGCAGCCGCACGATCTTCGCCCCGGCTAAGGTCAGCGACTTGTACCGCTACAGCTCCGGCGCTGGTGTGCTGGTCACCCATGACGGTACCGCCGAGAACGCTCTGGTCCCCAACTTGGATCTGGCTGCACTGGGTGAAACCTTCATCTCCACTGGTGATACCTACGGTGCTGGCTTTGCTGCTTACAACCTGAAGGCCACTCCTCAGCTGACCGTCTCCCCCTTCATCGGTGGCTCTGTGTATAACCAGGACGCCGCCAACCGTGCGAACGCTGCTGATAACACCCAGATCAAGGGTGGCGTGAATGTAAGCACCGAGCGCTTTGATGCCGCCTTCCAGCCTCAGTTCCGTGCCAGCCTGGCCGGTGCTCGTTACACCACTGGATTGGCGAACGACGGTACGATTGAGGGCAGCGAAATCGGTGCCAAGGCCGAAGTGACCCTGAACGAGTTCTTCTCACCCGCCGCCAAGCTGAGCTTGGGCTACGGCTTCCACCAGGCCAACAACCTGCGTGACAACCTGGGTTCCCAGGCTGGACTGCCCAACGCCGGCAAGAGCAGTGTGTCTGCCTCGGTGGCTGACTTCCGCTTCGGTGGCGCTGTTGCTACCCCCCGCGCCATTGAGAACGGCAACTACACCCAGACCCAGGGCATCTACAGCCAGCTGGCCTGGAACGACGCGCTGAAGTTCAACTATGGCGTGTTCCGCTTCGACGAAGATACCCGTAACACCACCGATGCTATCAACGTGGCTCACGGCTTCAAAGTCAGCTACGGCGTGAAGTTCTAAACCTAAATCCCTATCTCACTGCAAAAGGAGAGGCCCCAGCGTGGGTCTCTCTTTTTTTGTGCTGAGGGGCGCCGGTATAGTGGGGCCATGCTTCCCGTATTCGGACATCAGAACCCCGACACCGACGCCATTACATCTGCCCTTGTCTATGCCTCGCTGCTGACCCGGACCGGCACACCCGCCGTGGCTTACCGACTGGGGGATCTGAATTTTGAAACTCCGTTTGTCCTGCGAGAGGCTGGGATTGACGCCCCGGCCATGCTGCCAGCCCTGGCGCCAGGCACGGCGGTGGCTCTGGTTGATCACAACGAAACGGTGCAGTCGGCGCCCAACCTGCATGACCTGACCGTAACCCACGTGGTGGACCATCACAAATTGGGCGATCTTCAGACCAATGCTCCGGCCACGCTGCGCTTTGAACCTGTAGGCTCTTGCGGCACCATCTTGTTGCAACTGCACCGTGAGGCCAACCTGACGGTAGAACCTCTGGAAGCGCGGCTGATGCTGAGCGCCATTCTGAGCGATACGCTGCATTTCCGCAGCCCGACCACCACCAATGCCGACCGGGAAGCGGTGGAATTCCTGGCTCCGGTGGCTGGCATTGAGGACGTGACCACCTACGCCATGCAGATGTTCGCTGCCAAGAGTGATCTGGGAGACACCCCAGCCGAGCAGCTGCTCAAGATCGATTACAAGGAATTTATCTTCGGTGAGGGGGAGGCGGCGCAGCGCTGGGGAGTGGGCGTGACCGAAACCACCAACCCCGGGTATGTGCTGGGCCGGCAGGATGAATTGCTGGCGGCCATGCGCGACCTGAAGCAGCAAGATGGCCTGCATGGCGTGCTGCTTTCGGTCGTGGATATTCTGGAAGAGCACAACGAAACGCTGGTGCCTTCCGCAGCCGAGGCCGCCGTGCTGCAAGGGGCGCTGGGCGTGCAGGTGCTGGGGAACCGTGCCAACCTGGGCAGCTGCATCAGCCGCAAAAAGCAGTTGATTCCGGCGCTGGAAGAGTACTTTGCCAGCCAACTCTGACCCACGGACTGAGGTGGATGCGGAGCTCACGCGGCAGCTTGACTGGGTGTATGGGACGCAGCGCTTCGGGGTGCAGCCGGGTTTGGAGCGTGTTGAGGCGCTGCTGGCCCGCTTGGGGCATCCTGATCACCGCTTCCGCAGCGTGCTGGTCGGCGGAACCAACGGCAAAGGATCGGTGGCGGCCTCGCTGGCGGCCACGTTGCAGGCGGCGGGGCACCGCACGGGGCTTTTTACCAGTCCGCACCTGACCCATTTTGCAGAGCGCTTTTGTGTGAACGGCAGACCAGTGGCCCAGTCGGAACTGCTGCGGGGGCTGCGGGAGGTGCGGCCCCATGCCGAGGCGGTGGAAGCAACCTTCTTTGAGATCGTGACGGCGCTGGGCTGCTGGCTGTTTGCGCGCGCTGGCGCAGAATGGGCAGTGATGGAAGTGGGGCTGGGCGGCCGCCTGGACGCCACCAATGCCCTGAACCCCGAGCTGAGCGTGGTGACCAATGTGGGTCTGGACCATACTGAGGTGTTGGGCAACACGCTACAGGCCATCGCTGCGGAGAAAGCTGGCATTCTGCGTGCTGGCCGGCCGGCCGTGACCGCTGCTGCGCCGGCGCTGTGGCCGGTGCTCCAGCAGGCAGACGCCGAGCTGTGGGCGCTGGGCCGTGAATTCTCTTTCCGGGTGACCGGCCTGAGCCTGAACGGTGCAGCGCTGGAAGTGCAGTGGCCGGGCGGAGGAGAAGCCAGCGCAGAGGGAGCGGTCAAGACGCTGAGCCTTCAGACGCCTCTGCTGGGCGCGCACGGTGCTGCCAACGCGGCGCTGGCGGCCGTGGCAGCGCTGCGACTGGGTGTGGATCAGCAGGCGGTGCGACGTGGCCTGGCGCAGACCCAGTGGCCCGGCCGCCTGGAATATCTGACGGTGCGCGGGCAGGGGTGGCTGCTGGACGGTGCCCACAACCCCGACGGCGCTCAGGCGCTGGCCGACACGTTGGAGGTGCTGGGGCTGCGGCCCGTGCGGCTTATTTTTGGCGCGTCGGCAGATAAGGCGCTGGAGGAGATGGTGCAGGTGCTCAGTCCACTGGTGAGTGATGTGGTTCTTGCCCAGGCCCAGTGGAGCCCACGTGCGGCCACACCACAGACACTGCGGCCCCTGTGGGAAGCGCAGGGCATTCCGCTGCGGGAAGCGGGCTCGCCTGCGCAGGCGCTGGAACTAGCGGCCCTGAGCCCCACGGCTCCGGGCGTGGCAGCAAAGGCAACTGCCGCACCCGTGGTGGTATGCGGCAGTCTGTATCTGATCGGAGAGGTGCGGGGGCTGCTGCTGGAGCAGCGCGCCGAGGAAAGGGAACGCTGGCAGTAAGCCCCGGGTTGCAGGAGGTCAGCTCAGGCAGCGCCCTGCTGCGGATACTCCTGCAAATAAAATCGGGTGGCCTGAAGCCAGGCGGCGGCCAGGCGGGCATGTGGATGCCCACGCTCGGCCAGGGCCTGCTGGGCGCTGCTCAGCTGGCCTTCAAATTCGCGCAGGGCAGCTGTTCCGCCGGTGTTCTCCAGTTCAATCAGGGTGTTCAGGACGCGGGTGGGATGAATATAGCCAGCGCGCAGGCTGTCGGCCATTACGGTGAGTGCTTTCATGGGCAGTCTCCTTGGTAGGGGGCCGCAGTAGCCCCGGCAGCCGCCGCTGGGCGGCCTGCATAGCAGATAGAACGAATGGACGCCAATTTATACGCCAGGAACAATCCTGGTGCTCTTGCTTCTGATTCTAACAGATTGCATCGGGTCTGACAAGAAGTCTGAGGGTATATTCTGTATTGACCGTACATGACTGCGCTGTTACAATCCGATTGAGGGAATGTTTTTTCGCTCCCAGCCGAATGGTCTTTGCCGGTCCAGCCGGATGGAACAACTGTCCCACGTCACGCACGCTTTTTGCCCGAAGGAGGTGAGAGATGAAACTGCACGAACGTCTGCGCGAACTGCGCAGCGAACGCAAACTCCGTTTGAAGGATGTCTCGGAGGTCGCTGAAATCAGCGTGCCCTACCTGAGCGATCTGGAACGCGGCCGCACCAACCCCAGCCTGGATACCCTACAGACCCTGGCCGCTGCCTACAGCATTTCGGTCCACGATCTGCTGGAAGGGGTCGAGTTCTACGGGGAGTCGGGCGCAGGTGCCCTGCCCAGAGGCCTGGCCGACCTGATTGCCGACCCTGTGCTCGGCGCCCAGCTGACGCCCGACTGGGTGCGGACCCTGTCGCGCATTGAACTGCGCGGCAAGCGTCCCGAAGGCAAGCAGGACTGGTACGAAATCTACCTGCACCTTAAACGCATTCTGGACTGAGTGCCCACGGAGCGCCTCTTTTATTGCAGAGCCCACTGGATGTCTTCTGGTGGGCTCTGACTGTGTACGCAGAGGGTGGCCGGCAGCTACTGGGCGCGGTGACCCCGGCGGATCAGCAGCAAACTGCCGCAGCCCCAGGCTCCGCCGATCAGTATCACGGCCAGGGCGACTGGGGGCCAGACCACCGTGGCGCTCAGCAGGCCCAGCGCGATCAGGACGCCTACGGTATCGGGCATGCGGGCGTGCAGGCGGCAGGCCAGCTGCCGGCCTACGTCAAAAGCGCTGACACCCAGTCCCAGCGCCAGCAGCAGCGCCAGCAGCAGGCACAGGCCCAGCGCTGGAACCAGCCAGCCGGCGAAGGTGAGCAGGGAGGCGGGGACCAGCAGGGCCGCCAGGGTCAGTACGCCCAGCGCCAGGGTCCGCAGCGGTGCCTGACGCTGGCGGCGGGCCAGCCGCCCAGCCGCCCCACTGACGAACAGCGCCAGGGTCAGCGCACTGGTCAGCACCCAGAACAGGGCACCCCACGCGGCGCCGCCCAGCCAGCCCAGCAGCGGCCGAATGGCAGTGGCGCTGGCCAGTTGCAGGTCACTGAGCGAGCCGCCAGCAGTGGCCGGCGTCACGCTGCCCGGTCCCTGGCCCAGCAGGGCGGTGACCTGGCCCTCTACCCGCGCACTGGGGTCCTGCTGGATATCACCCAGCAGCGTGAACACTTCTCCGCTCACGGCGCTGCCCGCACTCAGGTGGATATCGCCGCCCAGCGCGATGACCGGCCCACTGTGCTGGCCGTGAATGACCAGATCCTGCCCGACGCTGATGCCCTGGCTGTCCAGGGCGCCGTAAAGCGTGGGCAGGGTGAGCAGCGCTGCGGCAGCGAACGCTGCACCTCCCCACACATGCCGGCCAGGAGTGGTGGGACTGCCCAGCCTGGGTGCCCGCGCCCGCTTGCCGGCGGGTGGTCCGCTGTGTGCGCGGGCGAGCAGCAGGCTGGTGCCCAGCAGCAGGGCCAGTCCTGCCCCGAAGGTGGGCGGCAAGCTGCTCAGCAGGCCACGCAGCACGCCGGCCCCAGCACTCAGCCCCGGCCAGCTGAAGCTGATGGTCAGCAGGAGCAGGCCAGTGATCAGGCTGCCGACCAGGGCCAGGGGGGCAAGGCGGCTATCGCGGCGTGCGTCCGGGTGAGGGGTATACCGCCCGGCTGCCGGCACGGCCCCCATGCCCGGTGCCACGGTGCCTGATACCTGCCCGGCACTGTGGGCAATGCGCGCAGCCAGAAAAGCGGCGCTGGAACTGGGCAGCCGGGGCGGAGCGGCTCCTTGCAGCTCGGTTGCCAGTGCGATGTCGTCCATGATGGCCGCAGCCTGGGAGAAAGGCAGTGGTGGACGGCCCCGCTGCAACTGAGCACCCAGCGCGATTTCGGCGGCTACGCTCCCGGCCACTGAGGGCACCGGCATGCGCTCGCTGGCCTGCCCCGACTGCGCCGACAGGGCCACTTCGGCGGCCACGGAGGCGGCCAGCGAGCGGGGCGCGGGTGGACGATGACGCAGCTCGGCCAACTGACCCCAGGCCGTCAGCTGAGCCTGGCGCAGCTCGGCCGGAAGCTGCGCCAGCTGGCCTTGCTCGGCGGAACTGAGCGGTTCGCTGTCCAGGCCGGCGTCCAGATCGGCTGCGCGGTGCAGCAGATCCAGCAATTCCCGGCTTAGCGAAAGTGGCTCACCCATAACACAGCGGTTACGGGGTGAGCCACTCGGAAGTTCCCGCAGAAGCGGGCTGGCGGTCAGTCAGCGTAGCGCTGATAAGACGGCTGCTCGGTCCGCAGGCGGTGCAGACGCAATTCGCGCTCGGTCACCAAGTGGGCTTCAGGGGAGAGCCGGTCGTTGTAGGAGCCGTAGCCCTGGACGCGGCGCGAAGTGGCCAGCCGGCGCCAGGCGCCAGCCACGGTACGGATCATGGGGAGTCTGAACGCTTTCATGGTTTAAGTGTGACGTACAAAGTTCAGCCAAACGTCCCCGCAATGTCATATAATCTTCACCAAACCTCCTAAGCCACGCAGGAAAATCATTTAAATTAAGCTTAAGCTTTAAATATACATCCATCTTCGTTTCTTTGGCGACGCTGTTTGCTTTTTTAATTGAGCGCTGCACCCGATTTTTGCTGTCGGCTTTGTGGCGTGGGCCTTTGTTCGCTGGGCCGCCCACTTGCATAAGGTTGAGGGCCGCCCCTGTGGCCTTCAGGCGTCTGCCAGGGTTGCCTCGGCGTTCAGCCATTGCTGCGTGGCCTGTTGCTCGCCCCACAACTGTTGCCACTGCCGGCGAAACTCTCCGCTTTCCTCCGGTTCCAGGCCGGCGAGGTTGTGGGCCAGAGTGAACAGGCCTGCTTGCAACGCCCCTTGTAAGATGGCCGCCCCCGCCTGCACATCGCTGACCACCGACGCGTGTACCAGTGGGCGCAGCTGCCCGGCCAGGGTCAGCCCTTCTTGCAATTCGCGGGCCAGTTGCAGCGGCACCTCGCGGGTTTGCTGGCGCAGGGCTTCCTCGTCCTGCTTGGGGGTGTCCTCTGAGCGGACCTGTTTCATAAAAGCGGCAAACAGCTCGGCGTCGGCGTCGCCCAGGGCCTGAATGCGGCGCTGCAAAGTCCGCAGGGCGTCGTTCAGGGCGGTCAGCTCGGCGGGTGGGTCCTTTTTGGTCAGGGTGAGATTGACCGCGAGGACCAGCAGCGAAACGCCGAACGCCCCGCTCACTGCGATGACCGAGCCACCCGTCGGCACGCTGCGGCGGGCGCCAGCGGCGTCCAGCACCTCCTGCATGCTGTGGGTCCAGAGGCTGGGTGTGGCTTTGGGGGCAGTGTCAGGCTGGGGGGTGTTGGGATCGGCGCTCATGCCGGCAGCATAAGACAGGCCGGAAGTACCCAAAAAAGCCCGCCCAGAAGCTTCCTTCATGGGCGGGGCTGGGGAGCATAAGCCCTGGTGACTGGGCTGTTACTTCACCAGGCCGAGCTTGCGCACTTCCTCGCGCTCTTCGGCCAGCTCCTGGGCGGTGGCGTCCATCTTGCCCCGGCTGAAGTCGCTCACGTCCAGGCCCTGCACGATTTCGTACTTGCCATCCTTGACGGTTACGGGGAAGCCGTAAATCAGACCTTCGGGAATGCCGTAAGAGCCGTCCGAGGGAATGCCCATGCTGACCCATTCGCCTTCCTTGGTGCCCAGGGCCCAGTCGCGCATGTGGTCAATGGCCGCGCTGGCCGCCGAGGCTGCCGAGGACAGCCCACGCGCTTCGATGATCGCGGCGCCGCGCTTGGCAACGGTGGGGATGTACTCGTTTTCGTACCAGTTCTGGTCCACCAGGTCCAGGGCCTTCTCGCCGCCCACGGTGGCCTGCGACAGGTCGGGGTACTGGGTGGAGGAGTGGTTGCCCCAGAGGGTGACATTCTTGATGTCGGTCACGGGTTTGCCGGTCTTCTCGGCCAGTTGCGACAGGGCGCGGTTGTGGTCCAGACGGACCATCGCGGTAAAGCACTTGGGGTCCAGATCGGGGGCGTTTTGCTGGGCAATCAGGGCGTTGGTGTTGGCGGGGTTGCCCACCACCAGCACCTTGACATTGCGGCTGGCGACCTTGTTCAGCGCTTCGCCCTGGGGCTTGAAGATGCCGCCGTTGGCGCTCAGCAGGTCGCCGCGCTCCATGCCGGCCTTGCGGGGCATGGCGCCCACCAGCAGCGCGTAGTCGGCGTCCTTGAAGGCCACTTCGGGGTCGTCGCTGGTGATCACGTCGGCCAGCAAGGGAAAAGCGCCGTCACGCAGCTCCATCACCACGCCCTGGAGTGCTCCCAGCGCCGGGGTGATTTCCAGCAGTTGCAGGATCACGGGCTGGTCCTTGCCCAGCATGTCGCCGGCGGCGATGCGGAACAGCAGGCTATAACCGATCTGGCCGGCCGCGCCGGTCACTGCTACACGTACGGGTTCTTTCATATGAATACCTCCGGGAAGAAAATCAGGGTGTTGCTCCTCATCTTAACGCCCGGCTGTGCCCAGCGGCTGTTCCTATGCGGGGAGCAGCGAGCGAGGCGCAGGATGGTAGACAACAAGGCAGCGGGCCTACACATGGCGCGGGCTGACATCTACCCGCACCCGGCCCCCGGCCCGCACGCTGCCCACGGTGTCCAGCAATTCGCGCAGCCGCTCCGGGGAGCGGGCCCGCAGCAACAGGCGAAAGGGATACACCCCCCGCACGCGGGCGATGGGCGCGGGCGCCGGTCCCAGCACCTCCTGTGCGGTGGCCCCGGCTCCGTACAGGGCGGCCGCCACCGCTTCGGCGGCGTGGTGGGCGCGTTCCCGGTCGCGGGCGGCGACCTCTACCTGCGCCAAGCAGGCGTGCGGCGGATACCCCAATTCCTGGCGCCATTCCCATTCCTGGTGTGGATAGCTGCTGGCGCTTACCCCGCGCCGCAGGGCTTCTAGTGCCGGGTGGGTCCCCTGAAATGTCTGCACCAGCAGCAGGGGGGCGCGGGAGGGATGCCACTCGGCCAGCTCCCACAGCAGCGCGTGATAACGCTCCGAAGCGCGGAAATCGGGCACGTTCAGCCAGGTATCGGCCAGGGTGACGGCGACCAGCGCCAGCTCGGGCGGGGCCGGCTGCGAGAGCAGCAGCTGGGTGCCCACCACCACGCCACTTGCGCCGGCGTGCAGGGCCGAAAGGTCGTCCTGATGGTCCTTGTCCACGCGGTACACGGGCGTGCCGGGCAGCAGCTGCGAGACCTCCTGCGCCAGCCACTCGGTGCCGGGGCCCTTGGTCTGCCACATGGCCTCGCCGCAGTTGTCGCACGAGCGCGGCACGGGCTGGTGGTGGCCGCACTGGTGACAGGTCAGCTGGTGGGTGCTTTGATGAAAGCGCAGCGCCACGTCGCAGTTGGGACACTGCGGGGCGTAATCGCACTGTGGGCAGCGCAGCAGTGCCGAGTACCCGCGCCGGGGAGCCAGCAGCGCTGCTTGGCGCCCGCGCTCCTGCACTTGCCGCAGCACCGCCCGCAGGTCGTGGCTGAGCGGGTAGCCCAGGCTGCTCTGGGCCTGCCCCGGCATGGAGAGCGGCCCCAGTTCCGGCTGCAACGGAGCGGCGCTGTAATCCACCGTATGCAGCCGCACACGGGGGACCGGCAGCTCCAGCGCGGGCCACTGCACCGTTTCTACGGCGGGCGCCACGCCGGCGGTGCCCAATTCGGCGCCGTGCGCCCGGGCCACGGCCTGCGCTGCGTCCGGCACCCAGGCCCGCGAGCCGCTGGGTAGCTTGTAAGCGTCACTGCCTTCGTCCAGCACCAGCAGCAGGCCCAGGGGATGCAGCGGCGCGGTGAGGGCCAGATATGACCCGATCACCAGCCGCGCCGCGCCGCTGCGGACTTGCTCCCAGCTGTGCTCACGCTGCTCGGGCGACAGCAGGCCGCTGAACAGCACGGCCCCTGTGC
The DNA here is from genome assembly GCA_030524065.1 of Deinococcus sp. Lineage (GTDB taxonomy): Bacteria > Deinococcota > Deinococci > Deinococcales > Deinococcaceae > Deinococcus. The sequence continues at coordinate 17,490 of JAUNHF010000002.1, read as the reverse complement.
CGCACGGCCCAGCCAGCCCGCTGAGCACGGCCCAGGCCCGGTCCAGGGTGGCGTGCTCGGGCGCCAGCACCAGCACGCTGCGCCCGGCACGCAGGTGCGCCTGAATCCGGGGGGCCAGAGCCTGTGCCCGCGCTGCGAACTTGCCGCCGCTGAGCCGCCAGCGTTCGGCACCCGGCAAAGGGTCAGTGGAATCGGGGGTCCAGGGGTCGGCACTGCGCGGCACAGGGGGCGGTGGGGCCGCTTCTGCGCGGAGTTCGGCGTGCCCCTTGGCAAGGACCGCCGCCACCACGCTGCCGCTGACCCCAGCGCCGCGTGCCCAGCTGCTGAGCGACGCCTGCCCCGGATACTCGGCCAGCCACTCGGCGGCTTCACGCTGCTTGGGTGTGAGCTGGCCGTGGCCCAGTTCTGAAGCAAAGACCCGCGACACGGTGGGCTGCACCGGCGAGAATTCTTCGTCCAGCAGGCCCTGTTCACGCACGGCGTCTAGCAGTGCAGGCAGGTAGCCCGCTCCGTCCGACCACTGCGGCCCCGGCACGGCGGCGGGGGCGGCATTGGCCGCAAAGGCGCTCAGGTCCGCGCCGCTCACGGCCCGTACCCGGTGCGCAATCGCTGGCGTCCAGCCCACGCCCAGCAGGTCGTCCCAGACCAGGCCCAGTGGCAGCCCCGCCGAGGCCGCCCACTCGCCCAGCGCCTGCACGGTGGCGGGCGGGACCCAGGGCGTGCCTGGGTCATCCAGCAGCTGCAACGCTTCGCGCAGGCGGTGGCCCCCGCGCTCACTGCCGGCTCCTACCACCACGCCCACCAGCGGCTCGCCGCGCCACGGCACCAGCACCCGGCAGCCCAGCGGCAGCGGTCCCGCAAAGCCGTGGGGCGGGGCAAAGTCGTAGGCAGGAATGGGGCGCGGCACGGCGACGAGCCAGGGGGAGGCGGGCACGGGCATCAGATCAGGGTAGCGCGGGGCGCCGGGCGGCAAAGGTGCCAGGAATAGGGCATCAACTTCAGCGCGGTTGCTGATCTGGCTTAGGCGGACGCTGGGCAGCGGCGCGGCCACAGGTGCAGCACTCCGGCGATCACCAGCCCTACCAGCAGGCCGCCCAGGGCGGCGACCAGGGTTTCGGCCAGCCAGCCGGCCACTCCGGCGGCAAAGGGGACAGCGGCGGCGGCCCAGTGCGCCGCCTGCTGGGCCAAGTGTTCGGGCACCGTGACGCCGTACTCGGCCAGCCGGGTCAGGAGGATATGCCCGCCCACCCACAGCATCGCCGCTGTGCCCACCACCGACAGCACGGCCATCACTGCCGGCATACCGCACACCAGCAGCCGGCCCAGGGCGCGGGTGGTGCCCAGGCGGCGGTGCGAGAGGCGCAGCCCGATGTCATCCATCTTCACGATGAGCGCCACCACGCCGTATACCAGCGCCGTGATCACAAAAGCCACCACGATCAGCGAGAGGGCGCGGGTCAGCAGCGGTTGCGCCGCCACCTCGGCCAGCGAAATCACCATGATCTCCGCCGAGAGGATAAAGTCCGTGCGGATGGCGCCCGCTACCATCTGCGCTTCTTGCTCGGCGGCGGGCAGGTTTTGGTCCTCCGGCGCAGTGTCCCCGCCGCCCCGCAGCGCCCCGAAGACCTTTTCGGCGCCCTCGTACGAGAGGTACGCCCCGCCCAGCATCAGCAGCGGCGAGAGCGCCTGTGGCAAGAACTGGCTGAGCAGCAACACCGCCGGCAGGATAAACACGACCTTGTTGCGCAGCGAACCCTTGGCAATTTTCCAGATCACCGGCAGCTCGCGGTCCGGGGTAAAGCCGGTCACGTAGCGCGGGGTCACGGCGGTATCGTCTACCACCACGCCCACCGCCTTGGCACTGGCCCGCGAGGCGGCCACGCCCACGTCATCCAACGTGGCCGCCGCCGCTTTGGCAATGGCGGCCACGTCGTCCAGCAGGGCAATCAGGCCGCTCACAGGCAGGCTCCAGGCAAGTGGTCGGCGGCGCAGAGATGAGGCATGGACAGGAACTCCTTGCAGAAATGGGATGACCGAGGAACGCTCCCCGGAAAGGGGGGCCGAATGCCTCATGCTAGCCCGCAGCCGTTGCCCGCATTGCGGGATGCGACCCTGACGGCCCTTCCAGTCGGGGTGCAGCCCTGAGCCAGCTCCGCTCAGTGCGGCAGCCGGCCGCGCAGCATCCCGTACAGGTAGGTGCCCAGCAGTGCAAAGACCAGCACCACCAGCATGCCCCACACGCCGCTGCCCAGCAGCACAAATACCGGCCCTGGGCATACGCCCGCCAGCCCCCAGCCCAGGCCGAAGATGCCGCCGCCCAGCACGTAGCGCTTCCAGCCGGGTTCCTTGTCGGTCACCTGCACCGCTTCGCCGTCACGGGTGCGGCCAAAGCGCCGCAGGAGCGCTGTGGTGAGCAGTCCGGTCAGCACCGCCGAGCCGATCAGCCCGAACATATGAATGTCCTGAAAGCGGAACATTTCCTGAATGCGGTACCAACTGGCCGCTTCGGACTTGACCAGCACCGTGCCGAAATACACGCCCACCAGCAGGTAGGTCAGCAGGCCGGTGGCCTGACGGCCCACGCCAGGCTGCGTTGGCTGCGAAGAAAGCGCCGTCATACCAGCCTCATCAGCAGGGGCAACAGCAGGTTGGCACTCAGAATCCCGCCAGCGAAGAAGGCTGCGGTGGCAATCAGGCTGGGCTTTTGCAGGGTGCTCAGGCCGGTAATCGCGTGCCCCGAAGTGCAGCCGCCGCCGTAGCGGGTGCCAAAGCCGACCAGCAGCCCGCTCAGGGCCAGAATGAGCCACACGCCGGGGCGGCTCAGGTCTTGCAGTTCGGCGGGCACCAGGCCGGGACGCAGCTCTACGCCCAGGCCCTGCACGGCCCGCAGGCCACCTTCGCTGAGCGCCGCCGGCTCTGGATTGCCGAAAAGTCCGCCCGCCAGCAGCCCGCCCAGCACCAGGCCAGCGGCGAACATCAGGTTCCACCGCTCCTTGCGCCAGTCGTAGCGAAAGAAGCTGGGCTTGGCCTGCTCGGGCAGCAAGATGGCGCAGCCGTGGCGCAGGTTAGAGGAGATGCCAAAGGATTTGTTGCCCAGCCACAGCAGCAGCGGCACGGTCAGGCCGATCAGCGGCCCGCCGACCCACCAGGGCCAGGGCGATTGAAGCAGGTCAAGCAGGTCATTCATGGAAGATGTCCTTTCGGGAGCGGAAATGATGGGCCAGCGGACAACCCAGCTGCCTGGCAGTGGCAAAGCCGCTTGGGTCAGGGCAGCGGTAGAAAGTCAGAAGTCAGGAGCAGCGCAGAGGCTCAGCTAGAGCACTTTGGGCAAATTGGTGCCCAGCACGTAAAGGCCCATCAGCACCAGGAAACCGGCAAAGCCCTTACGCAGCGCTTCGTTGGATACTGTTTTGCCGATGGCGCTGCCCAGGAAACTGCCCGAGGTACCAATGACGGCAAACAGGGCCATCATGGACCAGTTCATATTCTCCAGGCCCAGCAGGTGGGCGTATTTGTAAAAGCCTGCAAAGCTCTTGGCGGCGATGATCAGCAGGCTGGTGCCCACCGCCAGGCTCATGGGCAGGCCGCCCAGCAGCACCAGCGCAGGAATAATCAGGAAACCGCCGCCCACGCCGACCAGGCCGGTCAGAATGCCCACGCCCAGGCCCTCGGCGCCAATCTGCAGCGGCGAGCGGTGCGCTCCAGCGTGGCGGCCCTTGTTGGGGGCGGGCCGGAACATCATCACAGCGGCCAGAACCATCACGGCGGCAAACAGCATCAGCTGCGCGGCGCCGCTCAGGTGGCTGCTCAGGGCGGCTCCGGCGTAGGTGCCCAGCACTCCGGGCCGGCCGCCCCGCACCACGCTGCGCCAGTCCACCTGCCGGGAGCGGATATACGGAATGGCCCCAAACAGGCTGATACCGCCCACGATGGCGAGGCTCTGGGCAATCGCCAGTTTTTCTTCTACACCGGCCAGATACACCAGCACCGGCACGGTCAGAATTGAGCCGCCCGAGCCGAGCAGGCCCAGGCTCAGGCCAATCAGGAGGGCGCCTACCCAGGCGAGTGCGGTCATAGGATTCCTCGGAACATGGTCATGGTTCAGGTGCTTTCTTGGGAGAGAGTGAGCGGGGCCCCTGGTCCTGCGGCCCCGGCTTGGCGTCAGTCCTGGGCTTTTGCCGACTGGCGTTCTTCGGCCTGCTGGCCTTCGGAATGCTCCAGGCCCTTTGCTACGCGCTCAGGCCAGCTTTGGCGCCAGGCTTCAAAGCCGCCGGCAATTTCCAGCACGTCAAAGCCCTCGCTGCCCAGCAAGCTGGCGGCGGCGGCGCTGCGGGCTCCGGCCTGGCAGTGCACGATGATTTTGCGGTCGCGGGGCAGCTCGCCTAGGTGCCAGGGCAAGCGGCCAGCGTGCAGTTGCAGGGCGCCGGGGATATGGCCCTGTGCGTACTCGGTCTTGGCGCGCACGTCCAGAATCAGGGCGCCGGGGTACTGGTCCACCTCGGCGGGCGAGATGGGGGGCACGGCGCGGGTGTTCAGGGCGGCGGCGCTGGGGGTATACCCCACCACGTTGTCCAGGCCGACCATCCACAGGCGGCGGCGCAGGGCTTCGGCGGCCTCGGCATTCCCGGCCAGCAGCACGTAATCGCGGCTGTCCGGGCGCAGCAGCCAGCCGGCCCAGGTTTCTACCTTGTTGGCCTGCGGCAGGTTGACCGAGTGCTGCGCCGCCGCTTGGTGATACTCCTCCTTGGGTCGGGTGTCGATCAGGAAAGCGCCCGCGTCCAGCCGGGCCTGCGCCTCCTGAGCGCTCAGTTCGGGCAGCGGCTGCACCTCGCCCAGCAGCGCCATACCGTCGCGGTTCTGGGTCTTCATGCGGCCGTAGTACAGCGGGGCGTCGGGCTGGCCACTCAGCAATTCGTCGCTGAAACCCTGCTGGTCGTCTGCTTCCACATACCGCGCCCACCAGCTCAGTGCCCGCTCGTAGCCCACCGTGGTGGTCGGCACGGCACCCAGGGCCTTGCCGCAGGCACTGCCCGAGCCGTGCGCGGGCCACACCTGCACATGGTCGGGCAAGCTCAGAAACTGCTCTTTCAGGCTGCGGAACATGTCTGCGGCGCCCTGAAAGCGGGTGTCCTGGCCGCCGGCCGCTTCATCAAGCAGGTCCGGGCGGCCGATATCGCCCACGAATACAAAGTCGCCGGTGAAGTACATGCTGGGAACGTCACCCCGGGGGGTATCGGTCAGCAGGAACGACAGACTTTCGGGGATATGGCCGGGAGTATGCCGCACGTCTATCCGCACGTTGCCCACCATAAAAGTGTCGCCGTGGTGCAGCTTTTCCATGTGCGGTGTGCTGTAGGTGTACTGCCAGCCCTCGCCGCCTTCGCCGGACACCAGGAACTTTGCCCCGGTCGCCCCGGCCAGCTCACGCCCGCCGCTCAGATAGTCGGCGTGGATGTGGGTTTCGGTCACATGGGTCACGCGCAGATTCTGTGCGCGGGCCTCTTGCAGGTACTGCTGAATGTCGCGGATAGGGTCGATCACCAGGCACTCGCCGGTCTTCTGGCAGCCCACCATGTAGGAAGCCTGCGCCAGGTCATCGTCATAAAAACGCTTAAAGAACATCGTGTCTCTCCTTTGCTGAGGGGGATGGATGGGGTGCCAAACAGCTGGCCTTCGGTTGCCAAGTTAACCCCCTGGGGGTATAGTGTCAAGTACCAGGAGGGGGTATAAGAGTCATCGGTTTTGCCGATATGCTCCCGCCTCGCCTTTGGCCCTATGGCTGGCGCTGAAGTGGGCCGCTGCGGCCCCATTTGCTGACCGCTTTTTTCCCGAAAGGACCTCACCATGACACTCAAGATGACTTTTCCTGGCCTGTTGGCTTCCGGCCTGCTGGGCGTGCTGGGTCTGACCGCCTGCGCCCCGGCGGGGAGCGTGGATGACCGCACGGCCGATGTGGCCGCGTTGCAGGCGGCCCACCGCAGCGGCGCCTACGTGCTGGACGTGCGCACGCCCGCCGAATATGCGGGTGGACATATCAGCGGCGCCACCCTTATTCCGCTGGCGGAGCTCAGCGGACGTATGGGCGAAGTGCCCAGGGACCGCGATGTGTACGTGATCTGCCGCAGCGGCAACCGCAGCGCCCAGGCCAGCGCCCTGCTGATGGACGCCGGCTACGAGCGCGTGATCAATGTGGCTGGCGGCATGGGAGCCTGGCAGAGAGCCGGCTACCCGGTGAGCCGGTAAAGGGGGGAGGGGTATGACCAAACAGATCCAGTCCTCTGACGCAGCTCCGGCTGTTCCGCTGTCCGACACCGACCGCAAGATTCTGGCCCGCCTCAGGCGCATTGAGGGTCAGGTGCGCGGGTTGCAGCGCATGATCGAAGAAGGCCGCGAGTGCCACGACGTGCTGACCCAGTTTTCGGGGGTCCGCAGCGCCCTGGACGCCGCCGGCGACGTGGTTCTGGAGCAGTACGCGAGCGGTTGCCGCGCCCGCCCCGGCGAGGCCGTGACCCCAGCGGACGTGGTGCGGGCCGTGAAGCTGCTGCGGGGCTGAGCGCCCTGTGATGCGCTGCGCTGTCCTGCGCAGTGGGTATGACCGGGTGTGCGGCACCGAGGCGGCGGCTGGGCTAGCCTGGTTGCATGACCTTCGACTATGGCGCGGCCATCCGTGAACGTATCTCTGCCGAGGTCGCTCAGCACGGTGATGTGCCGCCGCCCTGGGCCGCCTATCCCACTTTCGGCCCACACAGCATGGGCTGGCGCATGGGCGACGGCGAAGTGTACAGCGCGGCCTGGAGCGCCTGGGCAGATTCACTGGACTGGGACGAGGCGCAGCGGCTGGCCTACTTGCGCCGCTACCCGGCAGCACCCGAGTGGCATGGGAGCGCGGCGCGGTTTCTGTACGGTTTCAGCGTGTTTGCCGACGAAGCCGAGGTGCGTGGCTATATAGAACGGGCCGCCGCGCTGGGCCTGTGGCTGGCCGAAGATGCCGACTCGGGCACACCGGCCAGCACCTGACCCTAGACCTCAGTTCAGCTGCCTTCAGTTCAGCTGCGTGACCCGCTCCAGTACGCCGTTTCTGCCCTCAATCCGCGCGGGGAGGGTGTTCAGCGGAATCGGCTGGCCGCTGGCGGCGTCCATCACTTCCACCCCGGCCGTGCCCCGGCGCAGGTCCACGGTCAGGCGCAGCCAGGTGCTGCGCGCACTGCCCGGTTGCCCGATGTAGTCACGCCCGCCGATACCGCCGCTGGCAAGTACGTTCACACCGTTCCAGCGGGCCGGGTAAGCGGCCGCGTGGTGCCCGCTGATGTAGGCCAGGGTGCCGGTCTGCCGCATGATCCGGGCCAGCGCCTGCGCGTCGGCCAGCTGCAGAACCTCGCCGGGCTTGTTCTTGCTGGCGCTCACGCCGGCCAGTGGCAGGTGGCCCAGCACCAGCCGCGCCCCCGCCGCCTGCGCTGGAGCTGAAGCCAGTTGCCGCTGCACCCAGGCCAGCGTTGCGTCGCTCAGGTCCGCCTGGGGCGCATCAAGCGCTGCCACGAACAGGGTTCGCCCCGAGGCCGAGCGCAGGGTAAAGGCCGAATTGAACGGCCACTGCCCCGCCTCCGCCCAGTTCAGCGCGGGACGGTTCGCTTTCCAGTAGCGGGCCGCCTCGCGCCGGTCACGTTCCTGGGCGGCGTCGTGGTTGCCCAGCGCGAAGCCGAACGGCAGCCCCGCCCTTTGCAGCGGCTGCCCGACTTGGTGCCCGAACGCCGCCCACATTGCCTGCACCTGCGCGTCGGTCAGGCTGGCCTTTTGGGCGGCGATCAGGTCCCCTGCTGACAGCACCGCGTCTGGCTGCCAGGCCAAGATGCCCCGCAGCGCCGGTTGCAGCTCGGCGGGGTAACTGGTGGCTCCGTAGGCGCCGTTAATGTCGCTCAGCACTGCCAGCCTCAGCAGGTCGGCGTCTGCCGTCGCCTGGGGCTGAGTGACTTGTGGCGAGGCCGCCTGGGCCACGCCGCCCAAAAGGACCGGGACGCCAAAAAAGAACAGCAGGCGGGTCAGCAGAGCGCGGCGCATGGCCGCAGTCCAGCACAGTGCCTTCAGATGCGAGTCAGGAAGAGAAGGAAACGAGCCAGAGTCCGCCCAGCGGCGGGCGGGATCACTTGTTCCTGACACTGCCGCCTTACCCTGAAGGGCATGACCCGCAACGACCAATCCATTTCGGTGGTGCCCGAAATCAGCCCGGCTGGCAACGAGCTGCCGCATCAGCCCCACAGCGGCGATCCCGCAGCGCCGCACGCCGAGCAGGGGCCGGCTCCAGTGGTCACGCAGGACTCGGCCATGTCCACTCCCAGCGGAGAGGCCCTTAGCAGTGCCGAGGTGACCGCCATCACTGGCAGCGAAGTCAGTGCCGAGGCCAATCAGGCGCTGGACAGCGCCGAGGGCCGCGAGGACACCAGCCAGAGCTGATGCACAAAAAAAGCCCCACCGGAGAGAGTGGGGTTTACTTGGTGGGTCGTGTAGGAATCGAACCTACAACCCGCTGATTAAGAGTCAGCTGCTCTGCCAATTGAGCTAACGACCCGTTAGCCCAAGTAAGATAGCTCCCACCACCGGTACTGTCAAGGCAAAAGTTCAGCTCTCGCCGCTCAGTTCTTCGGCCACTTGGTCCTCGGCACCGGCGCGCAGATGAGCGCCCGGAGGCACCTGCAAGCTGGGGCGGAGCGTGGCTCCGGCTCCGACTGTGGCGGCTGCGCCCACCACGCACAGCCGGGCGTTGGCCGACTGCCCTCCAACCACTGCTTGTTCCTCAACCAGTGCCTCACGGTCCACGATGGCGCGGCCCACCTGCGCGCCCGCACGGATCACGGCCCCGGCCAGCACAATAGAGTCGCGGACCTCCGCGCCCTTTTCCACCACCGCGCCGGGGCCGATCAGGCTGCGGACCACCGTACCGGCGATCTCGGCGCCGCCGCACACGAACGATTCGTTGATGGTGCCCCCGGGCCGAACGCGGGTGGGCGGTCGGGTGATGGACGACGTGATAAACGGCCACGCGGGGTCGTCCAGGTCCAGGCCGATGCCGTCCAGAAAATCACGGTGCGCCTGGTGATAGGCGCTTAGAGTGCCCACGTCCAGCCAGTAGCCTTGCAGCGGATAGGTGTAGGCGTCGCCGCGCTCCACCAGCCGGGGCAGCAGGTACTCGCCGTAATCGCCCAGCTGGCCTTCTTGTTCCAGATCACCCAGGGTCGAGAGCAGCAGCTCCGCGTCGTACACAAACACTTCGCAGGCCACCGTGTGGCCCAGCGGCTCGCCTGGCTTGTAAGCGAACTCGGTCACTTTGCCCTGCGCGTCCGCCTTCACATTGCTGAACCGGGTGGCTTCGCCTTTGTCGGAAATTTCAGTGGTCACCATGGTGACGCTGGCTCCCGTCTGAAGGTGCTGCTCAATCACGGGGGCGTAATCCAACTTGTAGATGTGATCGGCACTCAGCACCAACACCACTTCGGCGCCCGATTCGCGGATCAGCTGGGTGTGAAGTGACAGGGCGTGGGCGTTGCCCTCAGCAAAGCCGCCGTCGCCGTCCTGCGGGCCGGAAAAGGGCGGCATCACCTCCAGGCCGCCGCGGGTGCGGTCCAGGTCCCAGGGGCGGCCCCCGGCCAGGTGGATGTTCAGGCTGTGCGGCAGGTACTGCTCAATGATCCACACGTCCTGCAGGCCGCTATGCACCACGTTGGAGAGCGCAAAATCAATCAGCCGGTAGGTGCCTAAAAAGGGGACCGCCGGCTTGGCGACCTGATCGGTCAGGGGAGCCAGCCGGCTGCCTTTGCCGCCGGCCAGGATGATGGTCAACACTTTTTTGCCGGCAATTCGGGTGTTCATGAGCTGTCATTGTGCAGGCTGGAGCCAGCGGAGCGGTGAAGGAGAATTTACCAGCGGTTGATGTTGGCCTGGGCGCAGCCACGGCGTAGGCCCCCCCGGAGAATGAAGGGCAAGTCATCCGGCCCAGAACCCAACTCATGCCCCACCATTATGCTGTGAACATGAATACGACACGCCATTTCAGCGATACGCGGACGGAGGTGGGCCGCGTGCGATTCCTCCTGGCCGGCCGCTGTGTACAGCTGGTGGCCGAGGGCCCCGGCTGGCAACACGCCAGCGAGCACCGCAGTTTGCAGGAAGCGGCGCAGCTGCTGGCCTTTTTGCCGCAGCTGCCCCAGCAACTTTATGAAGAAAGCCTGGCCGATTTGGAGCGCCGCCTGGCCACCGAGCAGGCCGCCTGAGTCCATCCCGCCTTCGCAGTGGCCTCGGCACCCTAGGAGCGGGCTGGATCAATTCGACACTGGATTGATAATTGATTATTCTGTATCAATATGAAGTCAACTGCTCAACCTTCTGTTCCCGTCACGGTGCTGTGCGGCTTTCTTGGCGCCGGCAAGACCACTTTGCTCAACCACCTGCTGAGCCAGGCCGAAGGCCGCAAGGTGGCCGTGATCGTCAATGAGTTCGGCGCCGTGAACATAGACGCTTCGCTGGTCGTCAAGACCGACGAAAAAACCATTGAGCTGAGCAACGGCTGCATCTGCTGCACCCTGCGCGGTGACCTGCTGGAAGCGGTGGACAGCCTGCTGCGTGAGCGCGAGCTGGACCATATCCTGATCGAGTCCACCGGCATCGGTGAGCCGCTGCCCATCGCGCAGGGCTTTTGCCTGACGCCTGATCAGCTGGCGCTGGAGCCCGGCATTCCCGATCTGACCGGGCGCGTACATGTGGACGCCATGGTGACCGTGGTGGACAGCGCGCAGTTTTTTGACCTCTGGAACAGCGAAGCCGAAATAGAAGGCGAGGAGGAGAGCGCGGACGAGGTGGGGCGCAGCCTGAGCGAGCTGCTGGCCGAGCAGCTTGAATGTGCAGACATCGCCGTGCTGAACAAGGTGGACCTGGCCGCCGAGGCCGACGTGCAGCGCCTGCGGGAGCTGCTGGCGGTCACCAACCCACGGGCGCGGGTGCTCACAGCTGTGCGCGGGCAGGTGCCGGTCGGTGAGGTGCTGGGCGCGGGCCTGTTTGACCTGGAAGCCAGCATGAATCTGGCCGCCTGGGCCGAAGAACTGGAAAAGGAGCATGTACCTGAAAGCGAGGAGTTTGGGCTGGGCACGTTCGTGTACCGCCGCTCCCGACCCTTTGACCGGCAGCGTCTGATAAACTTGCTGGAGCGCGGCTTGCCCCGCTCGATTCTTCGGTCCAAAGGCTGGACCGATTTCGGGGGCGGCGAAGCGACCCTCTGGAACCACACGGGCCGGATCATGGCCCTGGAGCAGCTTGGCCCCTGGTTGGAGCCGGAGCTGGCAGGCACAGAGCTGGTGTTTATCGGTCAGCAGATTGACCGCGCGGCGTTGGAGCAGATGCTGGACAGCGCGTTGGCGGAGCAGTTTCCAACTTAGGGGCTGCGCCACAGTTTTTTTTGGGTTCTCGTGATAAGGATAGAAGGCTATGTCTAGAGTGTGCTATTTGACCGGTAAGAAGAATATGGTGGTGAACTCGGTGGTTCGCCGTGGTAAGGCCCGCGCAGCTGGCGGTGTGGGTCGCAAGACCACCGGCATCACCAAGCGTGTGCAGAAGCCCAACCTGCAAAAGAAAACGATTCTTGAAGGCGGCGAAACCCGTCAGGTGTGGCTGAGCGCCAAGGCCATCCGTATGCTGAACCGTGGCCCTGTAAACGGCATCGCACTCGTCTGAGTCGGGCTTTTGCAGGCTGCTTTACCGCAGCGACTGACCCTGGGCCGTGATGGGAACTTCTTCCCGGAGCGGCCTAACCTTTGACCCCCTATTGATATGCGATAATCAATTACTATGATGCGACCTTTTTCCCTCTGTCTGACAACCCTGCTGAGCCTGAGTGTGGTGGCCTGCGCGCCCGACGCTCCATCCGCCAGTTCTGCCCAGACGGCTCCTGTGTCCAGCGCCAGCACGGCCAGTCCCACTGCAACCGGGGAGCAACTGTCCGTGGTGGCGACCACTTCGGTCATCGGGGAGTTTGTGCGGGCCGTAGGGGGCGACCGAGTTGCGGTGCAGGAATTGGTGTCGGCCGGCGGTGACGCCCACACCTTTGCGCCCAGTCCGCAGAGCGTGCGGACCCTGGCCGGGAGCAGGGCCCTGTTTGCCAACGGCGCTGGGCTGGAAAGCTGGCTGGAGCAGGCCACAGCCGCCGCGCCCGGAGTCCCGGTGTTCCGCCTGGCCGACGCGCTGCCGCTGCATGCCGCCGGTGAAGAGGGTCACCAGCATGCGGAGGAAGGCCACAGCCCAGATGAACATGGTGCAGATGAGCATGCTGCGGAAGCTTCGGCGGCCAGCACACAGGTGCACGCGGAGCATGACCACGCGGACCACGATCACGGCCCATATGATCCCCATGCCTGGTGGGACGCCGACTTGGTGGCCGGGTATCTGGACGGCGTCGCAGCGGCGCTGAGCGAACTGGACCCTGCCGGTGCGGAGGCTTACCGCCAAAATGCTCAGGCCTACCTGGCTCAGGTGCGCGAGGTAGACGCATACGGCAAGCAGCAGCTGGCAAGCATTCCCGCCGAGCAGCGCCGGGTGGTGACCTCGCACGGCAGCCTGAACTACTTTGCCGAGCGCTACGGCCTGGACACGGTGGGCGCCGTCATTCCGGGTCTGAGCACTGAGCGCGAACCCAGTGCGCAGGAGCTGGCTGCCCTGGCACAGACCATGCGTGAACATGACGTGCGCGTGATCCTGACCGAGAACGTGATCAGTGACCGGCTGGCCCAGGCTCTGGCGAGCGAAAGCGGGGCCGTGGTGTCCCCGCCCATCTACACCGATGCCCTTGGCCCGGCAGGAAGTCCTGGCGCGTCCTATCTGGGTGCCCTGCGGCATAACATAGATACCGTCGCTGCTGCCCTGCGCGGAGCGGCCAAGTAAAGCCAGCAGGCAACGTCAGCCAGCAAAGCCAAAACGACCCATGACCCACCTTTCCTGTGACCCCCACTGCTACCAGCCCGGCGCCCTGCACGCCCGCAATCTGAGCGTCCGCTACGGCAGCCACGCTGCTCTGCGTGAAGCCAGTGCCTCGTTCCGGCTGGGCGAATTCAGCGCCGTGATTGGGCCGAATGGGGCCGGCAAAAGTACCCTGCTCAAGGCCCTGCTGGGGCTGGTGCCGCTCAGCGGGGGAGAGGTGGATTATGGCGGCAGCGGCGACCTGCAACCCCACGCCGCCTATGTGCCGCAGCAGCAGGCGCTGGACTGGGCCTTTCCGGTCACGGTGTGGGACGTGGCGATGATGGGCCGCACGGGCCGGCTGGGCTGGTGGCGCCGCCCTGGCCTACAGGACCGCGCCCGCGCCGAGCAGGCGCTGCGCCAGACCGGGCTGTGGGAGCTGCGCGGCCGCCACATTGCCGAGCTGAGCGGCGGGCAACGCCAGCGCGCCCTGCTGGCCCGCATGCTGGTGCGCGACGCCGCCGTGCTGCTGCTGGACGAACCGCTGACCGGGGTAGACACCACCACCTCGCAGGAGGTGCTGGCCCTGCTGCGCGCCCAGGCGGACGCCGGCCACGCCGTGGTGATGGTGACGCATGACCTGGAACAGGCGGCCCACTGGTGTGACCACTTGGTGCTGGTCAACCGGCGGGTGGTGGCGGCCGGCACCCCGCAGCAGGTCTATACGCCGGGCAACATCGAAGCGACTTTCAGCGTCGGGCCGCTGGCCCCCGCAGTCGGGGAGGGCTGAGCCGTGCTTGAATGGCTGACCGATCCCCTCACCTTCGGGTTTTTTGTACGTGCCCTGACCGCCCTGAGCCTGGTCAGCCTGCTGTGCGCGGTGGTGGGCAGCTGGGTGGTGCTGCGCGGCCTGAGCTACGTGGGCGACGCCATGAGCCACGCCGTGTTGCCGGGCATCGTGGCGGCTTTTCTGGCAGGGGGCAACATGCTGCTGGGCGCTGCACTCGCGGCGGTGCTGGCGGCGCTGGGCATGAACACCTTGCAGGCCCGCTCCGGGCTCAAGCAGGACAGCGCCACTTACATCGTGTTTGTGGGCATGTTCGCGCTGGGCATCGTGCTGCTGTCGCGCACGCCCACCTTCACCAGTGACCTCAGCCATTTCCTGATCGGCAATCCGCTGGGGGTGACGCCCAATGACCTGTGGGTCACGGCCGGCGCGGCGCTGGGCGTGGGCGGGTTGCTGCTGGGCCTGCAAAAAGAACTGCTGCTGGCGTCCTTTGACCCTACCGAGGCGCGGGCCATCGGGCTGCCGGTGCGGCGCCTCGAACAGCTGCTGCTGATCCTGATCGGGCTGGTGGTGGTGCTGGTGATTGGGCTGGTGGGCACCACCCTTAGCGTCAGCCTGCTGATTACCGGCGCGGCGGCGGCGCGGCTCTACGCCCGCAGCCTGGGGCAGATGATGGTCTTTGCGGCGCTGTTCGGTGTGCTGGGCGGCGCAGTGGGTCTGTACGCCAGCTATTACCTCGGCACCGCTGCCGGGGCCACCGTGGTGCTGGTCAACACGCTGATGTTCGTGCTGCTGCTCATGGCGCGGCGCGGGTTGGACCGCCGGCTGGCCCGCGCCTGACCCGTTAAACTGGGCAGGCATCCCACGCCCCTTCGTTCCTGCCTGTTTCTCACTCTTCCTGAACTCTCCCGGAGGCTCCGCCCATGCAGATCAGATTCCTCGGCCACAGCACTTTTCTTCTTCAGACCGTGCAGCACCGCGTCCTGATTGACCCCTTTTTGGAAGGCCCAAGTTGCCCAGTGACGCTCGACGAAGCCCTGGGCTGGTCGCTGGACGCCGTGCTGATCAGCCACGCGCACGGCGACCACTGGGGCAACGCCCTGGATTTTGGCCGCAGAGGCGTGCCCGTGATCGGAACGGCAGAGATCGGCGACTACGCACAGGCCCACGGCGCGGAGCAGGCGGTCGGGGCCAACATTGGGGGCACGGTGCGCGGCGAGTGGGGCAGCGTGACCTTTACCCCGGCCTTTCATTCCAGCTCATTTCCCGACGGCACTTACGGCGGGATGCCCTGCGGCCTGGTGGTAGAAATGGGCGGCGTGACCATCTATCACGCTGGCGACACCTGCGCCTTTTCTGATATGGCCCTGATCGGTGAACGCGGCCTCGACGCCGCGCTGCTGCCGGTGGGCGGGCACTTTACGATGGGACCCGCCGAAGCGGCCCGCTGCCTGGACTGGCTCAGGCCGCGTGTGGCTGTGCCGATGCACTACGGCACTTTCCCGCCACTGACCGGCGACCCACAGGAGTTTGCCCGTTTGGGCCGCGGGAAGGGTGTGGACGTGCAGGTGCTGACCCCAGGCGCGGTGCTGGACCTCGGCGCGGCGGATCGCTGAACGCCGAGGCGCACTGAACCCATGAGCAGGCAGCCCGCATGAGCAGCTTCAGCGTGGTGTGTCCGCACTGCGGCGAGGCGGTGCTGGCCGAATATGCCGAGCGCCTGATTTATGACCTGAGCTGCCCGCACTGCGAGCGGCCATTTTGCCTGTTTGTGCGCCGCCAGAAGTTCGAGGTGCTGTTTGAGCTGGGCACGTCGGCGCTGCTTGCCGGATACGCCCGTGAAGCGGTGTCCAACTTCGCGGCGGCGCTGGAGCGCTGCTTTGAATTTTATGTGCGGGCCTACGCGCTGGAGCAGGCGGCCGGCAAGGGCCTGAGCCTGGAAGAAGCGCAGGCCGGGCTGGACGCCACCTGGAAACTGGTGGACCGCCAGAGCGAGCGCCAGAGCGGCATGCTGGCCCTGGCCTATCTGCTGCGCGAGGGACGCCCGCCCGAATTCCTGAAGCCGCAGGCTCTGGGCAGCGAGTTCCGCAACGCTGTGATTCACCGTGGCGCCCTGCCGCGCCGCGAAGAGGTCGAGGATTACGCCGCGCAGGTTTTCGGCATCATTGACCGCCTGCTCAGTGAACTGGGCGAAGCCACACTTCAGGTGCAGGCACTGGACGAGCTGGAATTCAGCCGCCACTTTGCGGCGCTCCCGCCCGGCACCCCCGCAGTGACCCAGGAGCATCCCGGCCTTTTCCGGGCGCGGATGCATGGACGCTTTCAGGCAGCGGACGGCGCTCAGGGGCAGCCGCTGGCTTTTCTTGACGGCCCACTGCCCCAGAGCAAGGTGCCGGGTGCCGCCGCGCAGGACGCCGCCCGCGCCGCTTTCCGTGCTCCGCTGAACCGCACTCCCGCCGAGGTCTTCCGGGCGGCCCTGAGTGATCTGGGTGACTCCCGCGCCGGCTGGGCTGACCCCGCCGCAGAGTCCTGAGGACCGCCGCGCAAAGGCCCACCTGCCTTACGGGGCTCAGGTGGGCCTGGCGCAGGTTTGTATGCGCCTCAGAGCAGCTTGCGGCTTTCCAGTTCGGCGTGCAGCTGGAGGTAACGCAGCCAGCCACGCACGCTCAGGGGGCCAAATTCGTTGTGCACCACCTTGTCATTCAGGCGCGGCGGAGACTCGTGCAGGCTGTGGGCCAAGGTCGCCGTGCGGCGGCGCTGCTCGGCCAGGATCTGGGCCAGCTCGGTCATGGACTTGTCCTTGGGGGGCTTGTAGTCCTGGTGGCCGTCCATCACCCAGGGGCGGTGCAGCACCGCGCTCTGCACCCGGGCCCGGCCCCAGCGCTCAATCCCGATGATGTGCCGCAGCAGTTCGCGGTTGCGCTCGGTGTCAGCCGCGCTGGTCGCCCGCGCTGCAACCCGCTCCCCGCTGCGCTGCAAGCCTTCTTCCAGGCTCAGGAAACTCTGGCCCTCGGCGGGCTGCTCAATCAGGCGGCGCACGGCCAGGTCTTTAAGCTCCTCTTTGCGGTGGCGCACCAGCCACACGGCTCCGGCCACGGCGGCCCCAGTCAGCAGAAGCGGCAGCCAGGGCACGCTGCGGTCGTCTTCCCAGTTGCCGCTCAGGTCGCCGGCATGCGCCGCGTCGTCTCTCCAGGTGCTGAGGGCTTGGGGCAGGTCAGTGGTCCAGGACATAAAACGATTCTAGGTCAGGGATTTTGACGGAAGCCTCACAACCCAAGGTAAGAAAAGCGGTCCGGAGACTGAAGATAAGGCTGTTTGATGCGAGCGGCGCGGGGAGGCACAAACGCGGCCAGGTCTCACCCTGTTGCGGAGGGCCTCTGGAGTGGCCCCCAAGCGGGTGTAGTTCTGTGATGGGCCGCTGGCAATAATGGGCCATATGTTGAAGTCCAGAGCCACTGCTGGAGCGGCTGCGATCTTGGTCGTGCTCTTTACCCTCATCCTGCTGGCCGCCATTTTGGTGGTGAGCAGCCGGCTGTCTCTGAGTAGCTTGCAGACCAACGCCGATCAGGCCTCTACCCTGGAAGCCCAGTACGCCGCTGAAAGCAATATGAACTATGCCCGCAGTGTGCTGAGTGACTTGCAGGCCATGATGAGTAAACCTCCGGAAGGCTCAGAGTCAGAAGACGTTGCCCTCAGTAGGTGACAACTTCAGTTTGACCTCGTTCCAGACGGCAAAAACCAACAGTCGGCCCCATCAAGCTTGATGGGGC
>JAUNHF010000159.1 GCA_030524065.1 Deinococcus sp. | reverse complement strand
AAATCGGGCCTCATTGGGAACCCACTACCGATTTACTCGGCATGTCTTTCCTGAAGATGCCGAGTAAATCGGGTCAACATGCCGAGTAAATCGGGCCTCATTGGGAACCCACTACCGATTTACTCGGCATGTCTTTCCTGAAAGCTGATCACCGAGTCTATCGCTTCTTTTTGTCGAGCTAGACAGGGATTTGTGGAGTTGTCGTCCGCGTTCTGAGCGTATACTCGCTTTCTTCCCTTATTGCAACATGCCGAGTAAATCGGTACAGCGATTCAGCCCCTGATCCGTCCTGAATTTGACCTCTGAGGCCTCTCCCGGTGGCCAAGCGAGTACACTGTCTGCACCGTGAATCACAACGTGCCTGTATTTGAGCTCGGCCCGCAGGGTGAGGTCATGGCCCACGCTGTAGAAGCGTGTGTTCATTGCGGCTTTTGCCTGCCGGCCTGTCCCACATATGTCGTGCTGGGCGATGAAATGGACAGTCCGCGGGGGCGTATCGTGCTGATGAAAGAGGTGCTGGAAGGCGAGCTGGCCCTGGCAGACGCTGCCCCGCATTTGGACCGCTGCCTGGGGTGCCAGGGGTGCGTAACAGCCTGCCCCAGTGGTGTCCCCTACGGAGAGCTGATCACCAGTTTCAGGGGCTGGAGCGAGCCGCAACGTCGGCGCCCTATCTTGGAAACAGTGCGCCGCACAGCAATTCTGAAAGTATTGCCTTCTCCCCAGATCTTTCATGCCGCGGCCAGCGTGGGGCAGTATGTCAAGCCGCTTTCACCGCTGATGCCTGCTCTGCTCAAACCTGCGCTAGACCTGCTGCCAGGCCGCGTGCCCCGCCAAAACCACTTGCAGCCCTTCTACCCGGCTCAGGGGCCTAAACGCGGCCGGGTGGCGCTGCTGGCGGGCTGCGCCCAGCAGACACTGGCCCCGAACTTCAATGAGGCCACGGTCCGTGTGCTGACCTACAACGGCTTTGAAGTGGTGGTGCCGGTTGGGCAGGGATGTTGTGGGGCGGCGGCCCTTCACACCGGCAAGCGCGAGTTGGCACTGGAGCAGGTAAGGCGCAATGTGCGGGCCTTCAGCGAAGCGGATTACACCGCCATCATCAGCAATGCGGCTGGCTGTGGAGCTGGGCTCAAGGAGTACCCGGTGGTGATGCGCGGTTTGCCGGAGCAGGCCCAGGCGGAGGCGCTGGCCGCCCGGGTGCAGGACATCAGTGAGTTTCTGGGCAGGTTGCTGGATAGGGGAGAGCTGAGGCCCACGCTGCCGGCTGCCCGGCCACTGCGGGTGGCGTACCACGATGCCTGCCACCTGGCCCACGCGCAGGGAATCCGCCGTGAGCCGCGTGAGCTGCTGCGCTGGATCGGTGGAGTGGAGGTGGTGGAGGTGCCTCAGGGCGACCTTTGCTGCGGCTCGGCGGGAACCTACAACATTGAGCAACCCGAGTTGGCCGCGCAGCTGGGTCAGCTTAAAGCGGGGCATATCCTCTCTCTGCAGCCGGACCTGATTGCCTCGGGCAACATCGGCTGCCACACCCAGATCACAGCCCATACCCGCAGGCAGGACAGCAACGTTCCGGTGATGCACACGGCCGAGATTCTGGACCTGGCCTACCGGGGAGAGCTGTGAAAGCAGCCCACGATTTTGCTCAGTTGCAGCGCCGCCTGGGTGCGGGCAAGGTGCTGCTGCGCCCCTCCGAGTGCAGCAGTTACCGCTACGACGCCATTGAATTCGGAGTGCGGCCGCTGGCGGTGGTGCTACCCGAAACGGTGGATGACGTGGTGGAAGCGGTCAGGGCGGCCCGCGCTGCCGGGGTGCCCGTGGTGGGGCGCGGCGCAGCAAGTGGCCTGAGCGGCGGGGCTGCGCCGGCACAGGCGGGTCTGGTGGTCAGCTTTACCCGCATGACGGCCCTGCACATTGTGCCGCAGCGGCGCGAAGCGGTGGCGCAGGCTGGAGTGGTGACCCTGGCCATCTCGGAAGCGGCGCGGCCCCACGGCCTGACCTATCCGCCGGACCCAGCGTCGCTGCGAACCAGCACCATTGGTGGCAACTTGGGTGAAAACGCGGGTGGGCCGCTGTGCTTCAAGTACGGCGTGACCGGCGACTACGTAAAAGCGCTGCAGATTGTGGATGCGGAGGGCGAGATTCACCACCTGACCCGCGATGCCTACGACCTGGCGGGCCTGCTGATCGGGTCCGAAGGAACCCTGGGCCTGATGACCGAAGCCACGCTGCGGCTGGTGCCTCCGGCGCGGCATACGCTGACTTTGCAGGCCAGTTTCGGTTCGGTTGAGGCCTGCGCCGCGGCCGTGAGCGCCGCCATTTCGGGGGGAGCGGTGCCGGCCAAGCTGGAATTTATGGACGCTGCCTGTATAGGCGCGGTGGAAGATTACCTGAAGCTGGGGTTGCCCCGCCACGCCGCCGCCCTGCTGCTGGTGGACAGCGACGGTGACGACCCTTTGCAGGTTGAAGCCGAACTGGCGCTGGTCGAAGAGGCATTCCGAGCTGCTGGGGGCGCGGTGCAGCGTGCCCGCAACCCGCAGGAAGCGGCGGCGCTGTGGCAGTCGCGGCGCTCGGTGTCACCGGCGCTGGGCCGCATTCGCCCGGCCCGCATGAACGAGGACATCGCCGTGCCGCGTTCGCAGCTGGCCCAGGTGGTGGCCGAAATCCAGGCACTGGCCGGGCCTTACGGGTTCCCGCTGGTGCAGTTTGGGCATATCGGGGACGGCAATCTGCACCCCAACATCCTGTTCGATCCCCGCCGCGACGACCCTGCCCAGGTGCACGAGCTGGCGCACCGTATCGCTCAGGTCGCGCTGCGGCACGGCGGCGTACTGAGCGGCGAGCACGGCATCGGGTCCATGAAGCGGGCCTTTATGGCCGAGGCGGTGGACCCCCGAACGGCAGCGGCCTACTGGGCAGTCAAGGACACCCTGGACCCGGCGGGCCGCCTTAACCCGGACAAGCTGTTGCCCCCGCGCCCAGTGCTGCTCGCCGGCCCGGAGGTGGTCCATGCCGGTGCTTGAGCTGAATGCCGCCGACCAGACTGTCAGGGTGGACGCCCGCTGTACCTGCGCCGAGCTGTACGGGGCGCTGCCAGCGGGGCTGCTGCCGCCGGTGCCGCCGCTGGAGTTGCCTGGTGGCGTAGGCGGCCTAATTACACGGGGGGGCTTTGGGCAGACATTCTTCTTTCCGGCGGATGTGCTGGGCCTGACCTTTCATACCTGGTCGGGAAACCGTATCCAGGCCGGTGGGCGCACGGTCAAAAACGTACAAGGCTACGACTTGACGCGGCTGTTCGTGGGCAGTTTCGGAGTGCTGGGTGAACTGGAACAAGTGACACTGCGGCTGCGGCCTGGGCACTGGCTGGGCTGGGCCGGTCCGGGGCACGGTGAGCTGGGCCTCCCGCAGAACCTACGGCACCTGCCCCCTCAGGCCCGCTTTGCCTGGCTGGACCGGACCGCCCCGGCCGAGCGGCAACTGCGGGTGCTGTTCAGTGGCCCGCCCCCTGCTCCTTTCTCTGCCTTTGCCGAACCAGTCCTGCAGCTGGAAGACTGGCGGCCCCGCTTTCCTGCCGGCATGGGAACCGCCACCGGCTCCGACGCTGCCCAGGTGCAGGATGTCCGCTTCGGCTGGGTGAACGGTGAGCAGAAGCCGGCGGTGCCAGCGCTATTTCGGCGGCTGGCGGCGGCGCTCTAGCTGCGCATCACGGGGACGGGAGAAGCTTTCTAAAGCTTGCGCCCGTCCCATTATCATGCGGGCTTTTCGGCGGGGCCGCTATGCTGGGCAGCATGACCCTCACCGATCACATTCGCCGCTCGCTAGGCGACGAAATGAGCCAGAGCCTCGCAGTGCTGACGCGGCCCAGCGTCCGGACCTTCGAGGTGTTCGAGCGCAAAGGTGGCGTGAACGAAGCGCTGCTGTACGTGCTGCTTGCCAGCCTCGTCTCGGCGACTGTAGCGGGGCTGATGGCGTTTATGCCCTGGCACGCCGAGATTTCTCCCTGGGCGCAGTTCGTCAACCGTTTGGTGGGTATTCCCATTCAGTTCGCCATCTTTACCGGCGTGGTGTATTGGGTGGGCAAGCAGTTCTTTGGGGGCACCGGCCGCTACGCCGAGGTGGCTTACACCTTCGCGCTGTTCTTCGTGCCTTTGAGCCTGCTCAGCAGCGCCCTGGGCTGGATTCCAGTGCTGGGCCTCTTGGTCAGCCTGCTGATTTCGCTGGCGCTGATCTACTACGGATACCTGGCGGTGCAGTCCTCCATGAACATCCGCCAGGGAGCCAATCCGGCCATCACCTTGCTGGTCGCGGCGCTGGTCACTACGGCGCTGAATTTTCTGATCTTCGGCAACTGGTGGCGTGCCCTCTAGCACACTGGGGACATGCCCGGCGGCGACGTCCTAAACTGAGCCTATGACCCAACCCGTGCAGCCCCACCTGGATGAAGTGAACCGCTGGCTGACGCAGCGCCCGGCCCTGGACCTGAGCGGTGAGGACCTCGCCTCGGTGGCGGTGGTGGCCGTGGATATCATCAACGGCTTTACCCGCGAAGGAGCGCTTGCCAGTCCCCGTGTCGAAGGCATCATTGCGCCCAGTGCCCGCCTGATAGCGCAGGGCCTGGAAGCGGGCCTGCCTGCGGCCCACGTCGGACTGATGGCCGACGCTCATCCCCAGGACGCCGAAGAGTTCCGCGCTTATCCGTCCCACTGCGTGCAGGGCACCCACGAAGCCGAGTGGGCGGCGGAGCTGATGGACCTGCCGGCAGCGGGCAAGTTCTCGTATTTTTACAAGAATTCCATTGCCAGCCACCACACGCCGGAGCTGGAGCGCTGGCTGGAAAGCACCGCGCCGCAGACCCTGATCGTGAT
>JAUNHF010000158.1 GCA_030524065.1 Deinococcus sp. | reverse complement strand
TGCCTCTTCCAGCGCCCGGTTCACAGCGCTAAAGGGCCGGCTGCCCGCAAAATGCCGCACGCTCAGCGGGCTGGGGTGCCCACTTTCGATCACAGTGTGCTGCGGAGCCGTGACCAGCTTTTTCTTCTTGCGGGCGTAAGCTCCCCACAGCACAAAGACCACCCGCTCTTCTTTGTCATTCAGGGCGCGGATGACAGCGTCGGTGAAGTCTTCCCACCCCTGTCCCGCGTGGCTGTTCGGCTCACCCTCACGCACGGTCAGCACGGCATTGAGCAGCAAGACGCCCCGCTCGGCCCAGGCTGCGAGGTTGCCGTGGCGGGGTGGGGTCACGCCCACATCTTCACGCAACTCCTGATAGATGTTCCGCAGGCTGGGCGGCACCCGCACGCCCCGGCGCACGCTGAACGCCAGCCCATGCGCCTGCCCGGCCCCGTGGTAGGGGTCCTGGCCCAGAATCAGCACCTTGGCCTCCCGGTAAGGGGTCAGCCGCAGCGCCGTGAACAGGTCTTCTTCGGGGGGATATACCGTGGCGGTCTGCCGCTCGTGGGCCACGAATTCCAGCAGACGGTGAAACGAAGGGCGGCTCACGGCTTCTGCCAGCACAGGGCCCCAATCCTGGGGGAGCTCTGCGGCAGGCTGGGCGGCGGGGGGGTCAAACAGACTGGGTTGGTCAGACATGGGGTGCCTCCTTGGGGGCTTGACGCTAGGTCTGGCAGTGGGCCGGGAACGCTCAGCTGCGGAGCGGGGCGGCAAGCCGCGCTTCTCACGCTCGGCGCGCACCACCGCCTTTTTGCGGCTACCATGCAGGGCGTACACCCGCCGCGCCTCGGCGGCAAACAGCGGCGTCTCCCGGACCGCCTGCAAGCGGCGGTGGGCAGCGTGGGCCGGGGCGTGCTCGTCCACCACAGGATAGGGATAATCGCGCCCCAGCCGCAGGCCCAGGCTGCGGGCCGTCAGGGGCGGCAACTCCCACGGCCTCCAGATGTGCGGCGCCGGCACCCCCTCAAGCTCCGGCACCCAGCGGCGGATGAACTCGCCCTCTGGGTCCTGCTCGCGGGCCTGACGGGTAGGCGAGTAGATGCGGCTGCGGTTGATGCCCACCGTGCCGCTTTGCATTTGCATCTGTGACCAGTGGATGCCGGGTTCGTTGTCCAGCCACTGCCGCGCCAGAAATAGCCCTGGGCGGCGCCAGTGCAGCCACAGGTGCTGCGCCGCAAAGCTGACCAGCATGGCCCGCATGCGGAAGTTCAGCCAGCCGGTAGCCCGCAGCATCCGCATGCAGGCGTCAATCAGGGGGTAACCGGTTTGCCCCTCGCACCAGCGCTGAAAATAGTCTTCGTTCCAGTGCGGTTCGCGCAGGCCATCGTAGGCGCGGTTCAGGTTCTCAAATTCCATGCGCGGCTCAGATTCCAGCCGCTGAATAAAGTGGTCGCGCCAATGCAGCCGACTCTCGAAGGAACGCAGTGAACGCTCCCAGCGGGCGTCCTTCGCAGCCACAGCGCGCGCCAGCCCCTGGCGGGTCTCCAGCAACACAGTCCGCGCCGAGACCGTCCCGAACGCCAGCGGCGCACTCAGCCGCGAGCAGGCGTCCTCGGCACTCAGCGGGCTGCTCATCGCCCACATGTAGTCGCGCCCCCGGCTCTGAAGGAATGAATCCAGAACGTCGCAGGCCGCCGCTTCGCCGCCCTGCGGAATCACTTTGTGATCCGGCGGCACCCCCAGCGCCGCGTGGTCCAGCACGCCCAGGCTGGCCGGGGTGCTCAGCGGCCCGCGCAGCACAGGCACTGGCAGAGTCGCGGCCCCCATCCTTTCTTCCCAGGCGTCGGCCCAGCCGTCACGGTTCACCATCCGCCGAATCACGCCCTGCTGCGGCGGCTCATAAAAGGGAATACCGCGCGCACGGGCCCAGGCATGCACCCGCCGGTCACGGGCAAAACTCACGCCATTGCCAGTTTCCTGGTGCGCCCACAAGCTCGCTATGGGCACCTCACGGCTCAGGGCGTCCAGCACCGCTACCGCTTCGCCGCGCCGGATCACCAGCGGCGCTCCCAGCCGCGCCAGACTGGCCGACAGGTCACGCAGACACTCGTTCAGATAGGTGAGGTGGTGCCCGGCAAATTCCTCGTGACCCAGCTGCTCCGGCTCGTAGATGTACAGCGGAAGCACCGGCCCCCGCTCCGCCGCCTGGCTCAGGGCCGCGTGGTCAGACACCCGCAGGTCTTTTTTGAACCACACCACGGCCAGCGGCTGCATGAAGCCAGTGTGCGGCAGCCGGGGGCGGAGCGGGTGAAGCTGGCATTGCGGATTCTTTGAGGGCGGCCCAGCCGCTGCTAGCCCAGCGAACCGAACTTGTTTTCGGGGATCATCCGGTTCAGCTCGCCGCGAATCTGCTCGGAGTCGCCGGCGCGGGCGGCGGCCTCCAACGTGGCGATGTCGCGGTTCAGCGTGTCCGGGTCCACCTGCTCCAGCCGGGCACTAAAAATCTCGGCGTGGGTGGTGGCGTCGGTTCCCTCGGAAGAAGTCAGCAGTTCCTCGTACAGCTTCTCACCGGGGCGCACGCCGCTGTAAACCACCTCAATGTCCTGCGCCCCACTCAAACGAATCACGTCGCGTGCCAGGTCGGAAATGTTGACCGGGTTGCCCATATTCAGCACATAGACTTTGCCGTTTTCGGCCAGCCCACCGGCTTGCAGCACCAGCCGCGCCGCTTCGGGAATAGTCATGAAATAGCGGGTCATTTCCGGGTGGGTCACGGTAACGGGGCCGCCCTGACGAATCTGGCGCATAAAGGTGGGCACCACGCTGCCACGGCTCCCCAGCACATTGCCGAAGCGCACCGAGACGAACGCCTGACCGGGGTTCGCCCGCGCCGCGCCGGCCGAGACGGTCTTCTCGGCCATGCGCTTGCTGGCACCCATCACGCTGGTGGGGTTGACGGCCTTGTCGGTCGAGACATTGACCAGCCGCTCGATGCCGTACTTCAGGCCCATCTCGACCACGTTGCGGGTGCCGATGACGTTGTTCAGGATCGCTTCGGAGGGTGCGGCTTCCATCAGCGGCACGTGCTTGTGGGCCGCAGCGTGAAAGACCACCTGCGGCCGGGTCTCGCGGAACACCTGCTCTACCCGCTCGCGGTCGCGCACGTCCCCGATCAGGGCCACCTGTGGCAGGTCGGGGGCCAGGCGGCGCAATTCCTGCTGAATGGCAAAAATGCTGCCCTCACCCCGGCCCAGCAGCACGATGCGGGCCGGACCAAACGGCAGAATCTGCCGCACGATTTCCGAGCCGATGCTGCCGCCCGCGCCGGTCACCAGCACAGTGCGGCCGTGCAGATAGCCGGCGATCTCGGCGGTGTTCAGGTCTACGGGCGGCCGGCGCAACAGGTCTTCGAGGTTCACGTCGCGGATCTGGCTCAAGGACACGTCGCCCGACAAAATCTCGAACACGCCCGGAATGATCCGGTAGCTCACCCCGGTGTCCTTGGCAAGGTCCACCACCCGGCGCACGAAGGTGCCGGCGGCCGAAGGCACAGCGATCAGGATTTCTTCTACGCCCTCGCGCCGCACCACGTCTGGCAGGCTGGAGACACTGCCGAACACCGGCAAGCCCACCAGCGAAGTGCCGCGCTTGTCGGGGGCGTCATCCACGAAGCCCACCGGACGCAGCCGCGCTTCGGGGTGCCGCAGCATCTCGCGGGCAATCAGGCTGCCAGCTTCTCCGGCGCCCACGATCAGCACTCGCCGCTGGTCGTGGCGGTGCTCACGCGGCACCCGCTCGTGCAGCACACGCGCCAGCAGACGTACCCCGCCCAGCAGCAGCAGGCCCAGTCCCCCGGTCAGCAGCGGCACACTGCGCGGCAGGTCCAGCAGGCCGCGCAGCAAAAAGGCGGCCGCCAGGCCCAGCACCGTCGCCAGCAGCACGGCCCGCAGCAGCAGCAGCAGGTCCGGCACGCCAATGCGCCGCCACGTCTGGCGGTACAGCCCGTAATAGCTGCTCAGCCCGGCCATGATCACGGCGCTCAGCAGCAGGTAAAGCAGCACGCCGTGACTGAGCAGGGTGCTGCTTAGTCCGCCGGTCAGCGCACTGGGCTTGCGGTACAGGTAAGCCAGCACCGCCGCCAGCGTCCACAGGCCCAGGTCTATGCCCAGTTTCTGCCACTGGTGCGAGCGGTGTGCCGGCTGCGGGGCGGCGGGCGGCTGGAAAGAAGGCGGCTGGGACATCACACGGCCCCCTTAGCGGGTGGCCTCCTCCAGCACAGCGCAGATCACGTCGGCCACCGCCTCCATATCGGTTTCGTTCAGGGTGGGATGAACCAAAAACATCAGCGCCGTTTCGCCCAGTTCACGGGCGACGGGCAGCCGCTCTGCGGGGCCGTAACCAGCGTCCTGGAACGCTTCTTCCAGATAAATTTCCGAACACGAGCCACTGAACGCGGGCACTCCCTGGGCCGAGATTTCGTTCATAATCCGGTCGCGGTCCCAGCCGTCCTTGAGGGCCTGCGGCTGCACGAACACATAGTATTTGTAGTACGAGTGGTAGATCTCTTCGGGGGGCAGCGTCAGGCGGACGCTAGCATATTCGCCCAGGCGGCGGTTGAGCACAGCGGCGTTGGCGCGGCGCTGCTCAATCCACTGCGGCAATTTGCGCAGCTGCAAGCGGCCGATGGCAGCCTGCATTTCCAGCATGCGCCAGTTGGTGCCGAACGATTCATGCAGCCAGCGAAAGCCGGGCGGGTGGTCACGGTGATACACCGCGTCGTAGCTCTTGCCGTGGTCCTTAAAGGCCCAGGCCTTTTTCCACACCTCTTCACCGGCCAGCTCATCGTGAAAGGCCAGCAGGCCGCCTTCACCGCCAGTGGTCATGATCTTGTCCTGGCAAAAGGAAAAGGC
>JAUNHF010000157.1 GCA_030524065.1 Deinococcus sp. | reverse complement strand
GTATTCCGGCAGGATATAGGTGTCACCCACTGCGCCAAACAGCTGGGCTGCAAAGTTCAGGTCGCCGGCAGCCTCGGCGGCGGGAGTGGCGCTCAGGGCCGTCTGCGAGTGGCCGATGGTAGCGGCCAGGTTGGGCATGGCCCGGACCACGCGCTCCGTATTCAGGCCCCGGCGCAGCGTGTCCACCGTGACTCCTGCCATCGTGCTGATATAACTGGCGTCATACTGCGCGGCCCACTTCGCCACAGCCGGGAAGCTGAGCGGCTGCACCGCAATCAGGATGTACTCGGCTCTATGCAGGTCTTCCTGCGTGAGCGCCTGCACGCCGAAGCGCTCGGTCATCTCCGCAGACTTGCCTGCGTTGCGCTCCAGAATGCCTACGTCGCTGCTGCTCAGCACTCCCCGCGCCATGATACCTGCCAGCAGAGCGCTCCCCAGTTTTCCGGTGCCAATCATCGCCAGTTTCATGGGGGGCAGTATAGGCAGACCGGCACAAGCCAGAAGTGGGAGCGCTAAACTGGGGCCATGTTTACCCGACTGTGCCGTTTGTTGATGGCCGCCGCCCTGATGGGAAGCGCCGCTTTGTTGGGGTTGGGGAGCACGGCCCTGGCCGGAGGAGCCGGAGCGCCGCTGGTGGCCTCTCAGCCTACTTATACGGCGATGCAGTGCAGCGATGGGCGTGTCCTGGTGCGTTATGTTCGAGTTAACGAACTGACTTTCGTGGTGCTGCGTTACCAGGGCCAGAGCTACGGCCTGGCTCCAGCCGTGAGCGCCAGTGGCAGCCGCTTTGTCGGCCTGGCCGGACTGGACAACGCGTCCGGCTTGGAATGGTGGGAACACCAGGGCGCAGGCACCCTCAGCCGCTACGACCCGCAGACCGGCGAAACTCGGCCACTGCTGCACAGCTGCAAGAGATCCTTTTAAGGCGGCTGGGCGGCCGGCAAGCAAGGAAGCTCGCTGTCAGTGCGTGATCAAGCCGCTAACATGGGCGGATGTTTAAAAGCTTTGATGGATTTACCGACGATTACGGCCGCATCACCGCCTGGCCTTCTGACAAGCGCAGCCAGCATCAGATGGCGATTTTGGACCACCTGACCGGCCTGTTCGAGTCGGGCCGCGTCTACTCGCCCGACGAGGTGAGCCGGATGCTGCGCGACCACGCCGATGGGAGCCTGGAAGCCACCTTGCTGAATGAGCTGCTGGACGGCGACTACCTGACCCGCGATGAGCGCGGGCTGTGGCGGGCCGACAGCCGCCCCACCGGTGCCAGCACGCCCACGCGGGAAGATTGATGGCCCGCAGCCGGACACAGTACATCTGCCAGAGCTGCGGCTACACCTCGGCCAAGCCGCTGGGCCGCTGCCCCAACTGCCAGGCCTGGAACTCGTTTGAGGAACAGGAGGAAAAGCCAGCAGCCAGCAGTCGCGCTGGTCTGGGCGGAGCCTACGGCGGCATTAAGGGCGGCAAAGTCACGGCCCTGAGCAGCGTGGGCCGGCGCGAAGAGCCGCGCACCCCCAGCGGTATCCCCGAACTGGACCGGGTGCTGGGCGGCGGGCTGGTGGCAGGCGGCGTGACCCTGATTGGCGGCGAGCCGGGCATCGGCAAGTCCACGCTGCTGCTGCAAGTGGCCGACCAGATTGCGCGGGGGGGCGGCACCGTCTTGTACGTGGCCGGTGAGGAATCGCTGGAACAGATTCGCCTGCGGGCCGACCGGCTGGGCGTGAGCGGCGAGATTCAGCTGACCCGCGACACCCGCGCCGAGCATGTGGCCGCGCTGATGGCCGAACACCAGCCGGCGCTGTGCATCGTGGACTCGATTCAGACGGTGGTGGCCGAGGGCGAAGGCGTCAGCGGCGGGGTGGCCCAGGTGCGCGAGGGCACCGCCATCCTGACCCGCGCCGCCAAGGAAACCGGCACCGCCACGGTGCTGGTGGGCCACGTCACCAAGGAAGGCACCGTGGCCGGTCCCAAAGTAATTGAGCACATCGTAGACACCACCATTTTTCTGGAATCGGTGGGGTCATTTCGGCTGCTGCGCTCGGTCAAGAACCGCTTCGGGCAGGCCGGCGAGCTGGGCGTGTTCGAGATGCGCGGCGAAGGCCTGATGGCAGTGGAGAACCCCAGCGCCGCTTTTCTGGCCGAGCGTCCCGTAGGTGTGCCGGGCAGCGTGGTCGCCGCCACGATTGACGGGCAGCGGCCCATGCTGCTGGAAGTGCAGGCCCTGGCCGCCAAGACGCCTTTTCCCAACCCGCGCCGGGTGGTGGTGGGCCTGGACCTGCGCCGGGTGGACGTGGTGCTGGCGGTGCTGGAACGCCGGCTGGACCTGACGCTGGGCGGCCTGGACATCTACGTGAACCTGGCCGGCGGCCTCAAGGTGGCTGACCCTGGGCTGGACCTGGCCGCCGCGCTGGCTGTGTACTCGGCGGTGGTGGGCCGCCCGCTGGCCGAAAATGTGGCCGTGTTCGGGGAAGTGGGCCTGGCGGGCGAGGTGCGCTCGACCACCGCCAGCGGACGCCGCGCCGAGGAAGCAAAGCGGGCCGGGTACAAACGCCTGATCGTGCCGCCTGGACTAGACGGCGTGAGCGGCATCCGCAGTGTAGAAGAAGCGGTGGCCGCCGCCTGGAAAAAGTAGGCTCCGGCCTGAGCAGTGCCTTTGCGGCAGAGCCATCTCCGCCGCAAGGTCTGCCGCAAAGGCATGGGTCAGCGCCCGGCCGGGTCCCGCCGGGCCTGGGTGGCCTGCTCATAAGCGTAGGCCGCCTGAATCAGCTCGGCGTCGCTCAAAGCTGGGCCGATGAAGGTGACGCCGAACGGCTCGCCACTGGCGTACTGCCCCGCTGGCACCGTCAGCGCGGGATACCCGGCGGCCGAGTACACCCCCGACAGCTCGTTGCTCAGCGACACGGTCCAGCGGGCGCCGGTCGCGGCCAGCAGGCCGTCTAGCGCGGCGCTGGCCTGCTCACGATTGGCGGCTTTGGCCCCGGCGTATTGCTCAGGCGACACCTGCGCGGCGGGGTCCAGGGCCTGCTCCAGTAGGCTCTGGCCGTAGGGGGCACGGGCGGGGTGCTCCGCGTTGAACGCCACGATTTCGGCCAGGGTGGTGAGCGGCGCCCCGCCTTCCCGCAAGCAGCGTGGCAGGTCCTGCTGCATGCCGTGCAGCATCACGGTTCGCCAGTCAGATTCGGGTGGCTGGAAGTCGTGGGCAACTGCCTGAGCGCCCGCTGCCGCCAGCCCCGCTTCTATCGCTCGGCGGGCCTCGGCGGGGAGGTCTCCGGGCAGGCACAGCGCCACCCGTACCCCGCGCAGGGCAGCTGGGTCCAGCGCGGCGGGCAGCATGAATCCCTCCGCCTGCGCCGTGACCGGATCGGCCGGGTCGCAGCCCACCAGCGCGGGCAGCAGCTGGGCCAGGTCGGCCACGCTGCGGGCCATCGGGCCAGCGGTGTCCTGCGCTTCGGTGATGGGCAGAATTCCGCTGCGGCTGATCAGCCCCAGAGTGGGTTTCAGCACGGCCAGGGCGTTCTGTCTGCCCGGATAGATCAGCGAGCCGGACGTTTCGGTCCCTACCGTGAAGGTGGCAAAGTTCATGGCGGCCGCCACCGCCGAGCCGGAGCTGGACCCGCCCACGTCGAACGGGCCGTAGGGGTTGCGGGTGTGGCCGCCCAGCACGCTGTAGCCGTTGACCGAGTCTTCAGTCATGAAATTGGACCATTCCGAAAGATTGGTCTTGCCCAGAATCACGGCGCCTGCTTCTCGCAGCCGGGCCACCAGCGGAGCGTCCTGCCCGGCGCGGTGCCCGGAGAGCGCTGCGGCTCCAGCGGTCCAGTGCATCCCGGCTGCGGCCACATTGTCTTTGATCAGCACCGTCAGGCCGTGCAGCGGCGAACGGACCTGCCCGCTGCGGCGCTCGGCGTCCAGGGCGCGGGCGTCGGCCAGGGCATTGGGGTTCAGTTCCAGCACACTGTTCAGTTGCCCGGCGTCCAGCCGCTGGATACGGCTCAGATGCAGCAGGGTGAGGTCCTCGGCACTCAGCTGGCCGCTGGCCTGCCACGCGGCCAACTGCGCGGCGCTGGCGCCCAGGACCAGCGCTTCCAGCTCGCGCAGGCGCTCAGGTTCCAGGGCGCCGAGCGACGCGGCAAAAGGGGAAAAATCAAGCGGACGCCGCAGCGTTTCGGCTTCGCGGCTGGCCTGGCGCTGGCCCTGCGTGGCCGAGTAGCTCTGCGCGGCCGAGTATTCAAGGTGGGTCATGCTTGCCACTATGCCACCTGGGATGCCTGGGCCACCTGGGATGCCTGGGGGCAGGGTGGGGTGAGAGGGTCCGCCGCTAGGCCGGGGCGCGGGCCGGGGTCTCAGTGCGCCGGTGTGTCCCGGTCGTCTGGCCCGTCCAGGTCCTCATCTTCCAGGGTGCGGCCAGCGTCTGGCGTGGGGGTTTCGGGGTGGGCCTCGCCGCTGGCCTGGCTGCTCAGCACGGTGCTGGCGACGACCAGGGCGCCGCCCAGCAGGCCGCGTGGGCCGATTTTCTCACCGATCAGCAGGAAGCTAAAGACACTGGCGACCACCGGCTCCAGGGAGTAGATCAGGCTGGCGACCGGAGCACTCACGTGGCGCTGGCCCAGGGTCTGGAGCAGCGTGGTCAGTGCTGTGGCAAGTACGCCCAGATACAGCAGTGGCATCCAGGCCTGGGTCCAGGCCGCCGCGCCACTGGCCGCCGGGAGCGGCGCCGACCCGCTGAGCAGCGTCCAGGCCCAGCCCAGCGCCGCCACCCACACCACCTGCGCCAGCGTAAAGGGCAGCGCCGGGTGCCGCCCCGCCATGCCTTCCAGCGCGATGATGAACCCGGCGTAGGTCACGGCGCAGCCGACCGCCCAGGCGTCGCCCAGGTTCAGGCTGCCGCCTTCCCAGGACAG
>JAUNHF010000156.1:3439-4909 GCA_030524065.1 Deinococcus sp. | reverse complement strand
AAAGGGTGCAGGCTCGTAGTTGTCGGCCGCCTCACTCATGGCCGCCATCAGCGCGGCGAACTCGACAGCCTTGTGTGCACCGCGCTCCAGTACCCCGTCCTGCTCGGCGCGGGCGCAGGCTTCCAGCACGGGCACCCTATTGGCCCGCGCCCAGTCCAGCAGCCGGGCCAGCGAACTGTCCCCGATGCCCCGGCGAGGGCGGCCGATGATGCGGCGCAGCGCCACGTCGTCGGCCGGGTTCAGGGCCAAGCGGGCATAGGAAAGGATGTCCTTGATTTCGCGCCGGTCATAAAAGCCTACGCCGCCCACGATGCGGGCTGGAATACCTACCCGCCGCAGCGATTCTTCAATCACACGCGACTGGGCGTTGGTACGGTAAAGAATCGCCATATCCGCAAAGCTGCGGCCCTCGCCATGCAGCCGGGTCAGCCAATCGGCCACAAAATCGCCCTCGCCCCGGTGGTCCGAAGCGCGGTGAAACACCACTGGGTGTCCCCCCTCTTTGACCGGACGCAGGGTTTTTTCCAGGCGCTCGGCGTTGTTTTCGATCAGGCGGTTGGCGGCGGTCAGCACATTGGCGCTGGAGCGGTAATTGCTTTCCAGGCGGTACACCTGGGCCTGCGGATAGTCCTTCTGGAAATCCAGAATGTTCTGGATATCGGCGCCCCGGAAGCGGTAGATGCTCTGGTCAGGGTCACCAACCACCAGCAGGTTCCCGTCACGCGAGGCGAGGAGGCGGGTCAGCTCGTACTGGGCCTTGTTGGTGTCCTGATACTCGTCTACGTGAATGAAGCGCGCACGGTTCTGGACCTTGTCCAGCACGGCGGGCACCTCCTGAAACAGCCGCACCGTCTCGGTGATCAGGTCGCCGAAGTCAATGGCATTCTGCGCTTTCTTGCGCGATTCGTACTGGCGGTAGGCCTCGGCCGCCAACTCACGAGGAATCCCGGCCAGATACGGCTCGCCGCTGCGCTCCATCTGGGCAGGCGTTTCCAGGTTGCTTTTGGCCCGGTCAATCAGGCCGCGCACGGCCCGCAGGTTGGTGTCCGGCCCGAACCCCGACATGCCGCCGGTAATCTGTTTGAGGATATCCAATTGGTCGTCATCATCGTAGATGACAAAGCCCCGCTTGAGGCCGATGTGCTCGCCATACGCACGCAAAATCCGCACGCCCGCCGAGTGAAAGGTGCTCATCCAGAGCCGGTTGGCCTCAGGCACCAGCCGTCCAGCGCGCTCACGCATCTCGGCAGCTGCCTTATTGGTAAAGGTCACGGCCAGAATCTCGCCGGCGTCTACACCGTAGTGACCCATCAAGTAGGCGATGCGGTAAATCAAGGTGCGGGTCTTGCCGCTGCCTGCGCCCGCAATCACCAAGGCGGGGCCGGTAAAGTGTGCGGCGGCGGCAGCCTGCTGTTCATTGAGCTGCGAGAGAAGGTCCTGAGCGGGAGCGTCGGCTTTCACGCGGGTCAG
>JAUNHF010000156.1:0-3409 GCA_030524065.1 Deinococcus sp. | reverse complement strand
TAAAGCCCTGCACCCTGCAAAAAGCACCGCACCGGGCGTGGACAACCCCAGCAGCTTGCCTTATACTGGGGCGCTAGCCCGCCGACAGGCGGGATTTTACCAGCCTGACGCCCAAGCGGCGCCCCAGACCTCCTCGATCTTCCTAGAAAGAGAAAGCCGGGTGACCCAAGAAGGCTGTCTTGCTGGGAGCAGCGCTCCGGATCAGACGCCTGAACCGAGAAGCTGCGAAAGGAGTTTTATCATGGCTAAAGACGGACCCCGCATGATTATCAAGATGGAAAGCACCGCTGGTACGGGCTTTTACTACACCACCACCAAGAACCGCCGCAACACCCAGGAAAAGCTGGAGCTGCGCAAGTACGATCCCGTCGCGAAGAAGCACGTCACCTTCAAAGAGAAAAAGGTTTGATCCTTGAAACCCGCTCAGCCGCGCATCAGCAGCAGCGGGTTTCCCATGAGGTGAGTGCATGAATCTGAGCCAGTATCTACAGGAATCACGCGAGGAACTCAGCCGCGTCAGCTGGCCGACCCGCGCGCAGGTGTGGGAAGGGACACAGGCCGTGCTGCTGTTTCTGGTGGCGCTGACCCTCATCGTGTACATGATGGACTTGGTCTTCACCACCCTGATTGAGGCGGTGTTGTTATGAGTATTGAATGGTACGCGGTCCACACCTATATCGGCCAGGAAGACCGGGTGCAGCAGCACCTGCTGGAGCGGGCGCGCAAACTGGGGATGCTGGGCACCAAGATTTATCAGGTGCTTCAGCCCAGTGAGCAGGCGGTGGAGCTGAAAGAAGGCGGCAAGAAGGAAACCGTAGAGCGCAAGCTGTTTCCCGGCTACGTCTTTGTGCAGATGGACATTGAGGATGACGACGCGCCGGGTGAACTGGGCGAGTCCTGGGAAGTGGTCCGCAACACCAACGGTGTGACCGGCTTCGTGGGAACGGCCACCTATCCGGTGCCCTTGTCGCCCGACGAGGTGCAGCGCCTGCTGGCTTCGGTCGGTGTGGGCGCTGTGGCCAAAGCCGAAGCTCCCAAGGTGCAGATTGACCTCAAGCCCGGCGATATGGTCAAGGTCAAGAGCGGTCCATTTGCCGACTTCAATGGTGTGGTCAGCGAGGTTAACGCCCCGCAGGCCAAAGTCAAGGTTCTGGTCAGCATCTTCGGCCGTGAAACGCCGGTTGAGCTGGACTTTGCCCAAGTCAGTAAATAAGCAGTAGGTCGGCCACTGTTCGGGCAGGCAGTCAAGTGACGTTTTTCGAGTCTGCCTGCCGTTGGCCCACCGCTGAACTACAAATCGCAAGGGTGTTGGCCTTGGCATGGCACCCTTGCACCCAGCCCCCCGGACTGGCATACTGTAAAAGTTGCTGCCTGTGTGCAGCACTTAGCGCCAGCACCCCAACGACACGAGCAGGCGTCACGGGGGAGCTAAGGAGGAGATATGAAAAAAGTTTTAGGGATTGTCAAGCTGCAACTCCCCGCAGGAAAGGCCACTCCGGCCCCTCCCGTGGGTCCCGCCCTGGGTCAGTACGGTGCGAACATCATGGAGTTCACCAAGGCGTTCAACGCCCAGACGGCTGACAAGGGTGACGCGATCATTCCCGTAGAAATCACCATCTACGCGGACCGCTCCTTTACCTTCATCACCAAGACCCCACCCATGAGCTACCTGATCCGCAAGGCTGCTGGCCTGGCGAAGGGCAGCGGCGAGCCCAACAAGAACAAAGTGGGCAAGCTGAACTGGGAACAGGTTCTGGAAATCGCGCAGACCAAGATGCCCGACCTGAACGCGGGCTCTGTAGAAGCCGCCGCCAACACCGTGGCCGGCACCGCCCGCTCCATGGGCGTGACCATCGAAGGAGGCCCCAATGCCTAAGCATGGTAAGCGTTACCGCGCCCTGAAGGAAAAGGTGGACCGCAGCCGCCAGTACCCCATCACCGAAGCTGCTGACCTGGTCAAAGAACTGGCGAACGCCAAGTTCGACGAGACCGTGGAAGTGCACTTCCGTCTGGGCATTGATCCCCGCAAGAGCGACCAGAGCGTACGCGGCACTGTGGCTTTGCCTCACGGCACTGGCCGTGAAGTGCGCGTGGCCGTGATCACCAAGGGTGAGAACGTGGCCGCCGCCGAAGCTGCTGGCGCCGACGTGGTGGGCAGCGAAGAGCTGATTGACCGCATTGCCGGTGGCTTTATGGAGTTCGACGCCGTGGTGGCAACCCCTGACATGATGGCTCAGATCGGCCAGAAGCTGGCCCGTCTGCTGGGCCCCCGTGGCCTGCTGCCCAACCCCAAGAGCGGCACCGTGGGTCCCAACGTGGATGAAATGGTACGTGGCCTGAAGACCGGCCGCATTGAATTCCGCAACGACAAGACGGGTGTGATTCACGCTCCTATCGGTAAGGCCAGCTTCGGTGCCGACGCCCTGAGCGCCAACTACGCTGCTCTGGTGCAGGCTTTGGAAGCCGCCAAGCCCGGCGCCGCCAAAGGTGTGTTTCTGCGCAGTGCCTACCTGACCAGCACCATGGGCCCCAGCATCCAGCTGAACCTGAGCGCTGCTCAGAACTGAGTCTTACCCCTCTGCCCCAACGGCACCCCGGTGCGCACAGCACCTCTTCAATTTCGGCACCGTAGACAGCGGGGACCCTTGCCAGGTTTAAATATCCCGCCGAGATGCCAGGTGCCCGCACCTGGACCTAAGAGCTGCGTAGCAGCAATCCCAAGCGAAGGAGGTCAACATGGCCAATGAGCGCAACCAAAAAAGCCTGAGTGACCTGCAACAGAGCCTCGCTGGCGTGGAGTCGTTCTACCTGGTGGACTACCAGGGTCTGAGCGCTGGACAGCTGTCCAAACTGCGTCAGGACATCCGTGATAAGGGCGGCCAGCTGATCGTGGCCAAGAACACCCTGATTCACCTGGCCCTGCAAAGCAACAGTCAGGACTTCTCCGATATTCTTGCTGGACCCAGTGCCCTGGTGCTGGCCAGCGAAGACCCCGCCGGTGTGGCCAAGGCCCTGAGCGATATCGCCAAGGGCAATGACGCTGGCATTCCCGCCTTTAAGGGCGGCTTTGTTGAAGGCAACCGGGTAGACACCAAGGTCATCACCAAGCTGGCGACCCTGGGCAGCAAGCAGAGCCTGCAGGCCGAGATGGTCGGCGTGCTCTCCACCCACCTGGCAACCTTTATCGGTACGCTGGAAGCCTACAAAGACAAGCTGGACGCCGACGGCGGCGCCGCAGCTTCCTGATCCCCACATACCTATTTCAATCCATTTCTGGAGGAACCTACCATGGCATACGACAAACAAGCTCTGATCGACCAACTCAGCCAACTGACCATCATGGAACTCGCCGACCTGATCGACGGCCTGAAAGAAACCTGGGGCGTTGAAGCCGTCGTCGCTGCTGGCG
>JAUNHF010000155.1 GCA_030524065.1 Deinococcus sp. | reverse complement strand
AGCCCCAGCCGGGTGCGCTCGCCACCCGAAAGGCCGGCGACTTCCTCATGCTCGCGGCCCCGGAAGCCGAAGGCCAGCACGGCCGCGTCTTTGCGGCTGCGGCGCTGAAATCCGCCCCGGCGCCCGAAGGTTTCCAGCAGCTCCTCGTGGCGCAGGATACTGGCCTCGCTGCCCCCGGTCATGGCTTCGGCTGCGGCGCTCAGTTCGGCTTCCAGCAGGTCCAGATCGCGAAAAGCCGCTTCCAGCACCCCGTCTACCGTGCTGCCAGGGGCAAAGCTGGGGTCCTGGCTCAGACTGCGGACCCGTACGCCCGGCGCCCGCACCACCGCGCCGCCGTCGGGCAGCACGTCGCCGGTCAGTAACCCCAGCAGGGTGGACTTGCCTGCGCCGTTGCGCCCCACCAGCCCCACCCGCTCGCCAGCGTGCAGCGCGAATGAGGTGCCTTCCAGCACGCGGTGGGGTCCGTAGTATTTTTCGGCGTCTCTCAGGGCAACCAGCACGCGGGGCAGTATAGCGGCAGCGGCTGGCCCGGCCGGTCGGAAGGCGGGCATGGCTGAAAGACACATGGAATAGGGGTGGAACCCTCTTTTGTAATGTTCAGGTCAGCTGCTGGTGGGAATTGGTATGACTGCGCTCGCTAGATTGGTATGTATGTGCAGAACCGCCTCTCAGCTTGCCTTTCTCCTTCTTTTTGGTCTGAGTCCAGTGGTGGCTCAGGCCCAGGGTGAGGTGCGGGTTCAGCAGGTGTACGGCAGCGCCGAGGGGCAGCAGGCGGGGTTGTGGCGGCCGCTGCGCCCCGGCGCGTTGCAGGTGCCGCAGATCCGCACCGGGGCTGGCCGGGTAGAACTGGGCTGGGGCGGCGGCACCGTGCTGCTGAACAGCGCTGGGCAGGTGCGGGTCAACAGCAGCAACGGCAAGTTGCAGATGGTGGCTGGGCAGGCGTACGTGACCGGGCCGGTGCAGTTGTACGTGCAGGGCTATCACCTCAACGTGGCGGC
This sequence comes from Deinococcus sp., assembly GCA_030524065.1. Classification (GTDB taxonomy): domain Bacteria; phylum Deinococcota; class Deinococci; order Deinococcales; family Deinococcaceae; genus Deinococcus. Next base: position 3,934 of record JAUNHF010000155.1, on the reverse strand, counting down.
TGGCAGCGCGGCGCGGGTGGACCTGCTGGCCCGCACCGAGCGGATCGCCGTGCTGCGGGGCACTGCCCGGCTGGCCTACGGGTCCCGCACGGTGAATATCGCGGCCGGACAGCAGTTTTCGCTGGCCCGGGGGAGCGTTTCGGCCTATCAGGAAAGTGACCCCTGGTACCTGTCGCGCATCACCGGGCGCGGTGACGCGGTGATTGAGGCGCTGCGCGGCCAGGTCACGGTCAGCCAGCCAGGAAGCCAGGGCCAGTTCCGGGTAGGCGGCGTAGGGCAGTCGCTGGGCGAAGGGCAGCGCCTGCGGACCGGACGCAATTCCTGGGCCGAGCTGGGCTTTACCGGCGGCGGCTACCTGCGGCTTCAGGCCGACAGCGAGTTGCAGGTGACGGCCGTGCAGACCTCTACCCGTGGGCGCGAGGTCTGGTTGCAGCTGAACCGGGGCAGTGCGTGGAATGTGGTGGCCCGCGGGCAGGGTGGCTACCGTCTGAGCACCCCGGTGATCAGCACGGCGGTGCGCGGCACGGTCTTCCGTGTGGACGCGGACGGGCTGGTCAAGGTCTTTGAGGGTGAGGTGGAAGCCGGCGAGGCGGCAGTGCAACTGGGCCAGCAGCTGGAAGCGAACCGTGTGGAGCCCCTACAGCCCGACGCCCAGGACGCCCTGAACCTGTCGCTGGATCAGCTCCGCGCCCTTCCTGTTGGGCTGCGTGACCTGACCGCGCAGTCTGGGGGCATGCTGACCGTGCAGGCGGCGCCGCTCAGCGAGCTGTGGCTGGAAGCCCGCGCCGAGGACGGAGTGCTGTGGGCCTGGCCGCTGCCCCCGCAAGGAGAGGTGACCCTGGACAGTGAAGGCCGCCCCCTGAGCCTGGAGCCTGTGACCTACGCGCTTTCGCCCGTGGGCCGCCAGCAGGTGGCCGCGCTGCCGGCCGGGAAGTACAGCTTCCGGGTGGCCGCCCGCCGCTACGACCAGCGCGCAGAGCTGTCGCCCGCGCCTGCCTTTTCCGACCTTCCTGCCTCTGGCCTGCCTGATTCCGGCGTGCAGGGTGCTCCTGGCGTGCAGGGAAGCAGTGACTGAATGACGCGTCCGCCTTCTTCCCAGGGGCGCTGGTGGTCGGCGCCGGGCCGCCATGCCAGCTGGCCCTACTTGCTGCTGGTCAGCTTGCTGCTGGGCGGCGTTCTGGGGCTGATCTGGCCGTACAACTCGGCGGCCTGGAATCTGGCGGCTCAGGTCTTTCCGCGCCCCAATCCCCAGGCCATGCTGGTGGATATTGACCCGGCCAGCCTGGCGGACTACGGGCCGCTGCACACCTGGACTCCTGAGTTGTACCGCAGCGCGGTAGAGCAGTTGCAGCAGGCAGGCGCCAAGTCCGTTGGGCTGGACGTGCTGCTGGACCCCGCCCGGCCCGGCGCCGCCGAGCTGAACCGGTTCTTCTCGCAGGCTGGGGTGGTGCTGGCCGTTTCGCCGCAGGACTTGCCTGCTCCGCTTCAGCCCACCTCGCCCCAGAAAAATCCCTCCCGCAGCGTCTCCTCCCAAGGCGGCCCGGCGCAGCAAGTCCTGGCTCGCGCCCCTGCATCCGACGGGCAGCAGCCCCTGACCGGTATCAGTGTTCTCGACCGCGATGTGCTGGGCCTGACCTACGCTTTTCAGGCCGGCTACCGCACGGCGGACGGCCAGGTGTTGCCCACACTGGCCTGGCAGCTGGCCCACGCTGCGGGCTCTCAGGTGCCGCTGGATACCCGCCTGCGGTTTTTGCACCGCTTTGATCCCCCGGTGCTGGACACCCGCCTCAGCTTCCGTGACGTGGCGGCAGGACGCTTCCGCTACGCCGACGTGCAGGGCAAAGCGGTGGTGATCGGGCAGGCGTCGCAGAACCCCGCCCAGCAGGCCGGCAGCGACTTGCAGGCCCGCGCTGTTGCCAGCTTGATGATGCCCGCTTACCTGAGCTTTCCCGCCTGGGCGGCGGCGCTGCTGGGGGCGCTGGTCACCGGCCTGAGTTTCTCGCAGGGTCGTTTCTTGGGCCTGCTGATCGCTTTGCTCTCGCCGCTGCTACTGCTGTTGCTGTGGCGGGCCGGTGTCGCCTTTCCAGGACTGACCCTGTGCTCCGCCGCCCTGATCGGTCTGCTGCTGGCGGGCATAGAGTACCTGCTGGCGCAGCGCGGCGCCCGGCTGCACTCCACGTTCAGCGAGCAGGTGCTTGGCACGCGGGCGGCCCTGTCGCGGGCGGTGGAAGCCCTGCTGACCAACTCCAGCAGCGGGCGGCCCGGCCAGGCCTACCTGTTCCTGATTCGGCTAGGCGGCTACAGGCCACTGGCAGAACATTTTGGTCGCGAGTGGGCCGAAGAGGGCCTGGACCAGGGCCTGCGCCGGCTCAGGGACCTGGGGCCGCAGTTTCTCAGCCTGGAAGGCTTCGGGTTTCGCTGGGCCTGCGACGAACTGGTTTTTATTGTGGACCCGGTGGAGTCCGAAGCGGCGGCGCAGTACACTGCGGGCCATTTTGCTCAGAGCCTCGCTGAGGTTTCGCTGCGGGGTCACTCGCTGGACCCTTCGGTGGGCTACACCGCCGTGCAGCTGCCGCCTGACACGCCGCTGGACGCCGTCTCGGCCCAGTCGCTGCTGGACATGGCCCGCCCGACCCTGCGGCCTGCGTCACCTTCCCAGCCCTAAAGTTGCGGCGCCTTCCCAGCGCCACGGAGACTGGCCCGACTGCCCCTGAGATCGCCACCAAATCCAAGCAAGCAGCCCCGGCCTTGACTGGCGGGGCTGCTTGTTTGGTCCTCTTGCCGGGTGGAATCCGCTGTAAGGTGGCGATTCCACCCCAACAGTGCTCAGGCTTCGGCTTCGCCGTCCTCGGCAGGGGTGGCGGCAGGGACGGGGGCGTCTGCGGCGGCGCGGGGTGCGGCAGCTTCAGGCTGATTGCCGGCGCGGATGGCGTTCAGCACGCGGGCACGAATCTCGTCTTCCAGCTCGGGGCGCTCGGCGATGTACTGCATGGCCTTTTCCTTGCCCTGACCGATGCGGTCGTCGCCGTACGAGTAAAACGATCCCGCCTTTTTGATGATGTCCATGTCGGAAGCCAGCGCGACCAGATCGTTCAACTGGTCGAAGCCTTTGCCGTACACCAGGGCCAGCTCCACTTCCTTAAAGGGCGCCGCGACCTTGTTCTTTACCGTCTTGACCTTGACGGTGTTGGCGACGGCGTCGTTGCCCACCTTGATCGGCTGACCGATCTTGCGGACATCCAGGCGCACGCTGGAATAGAACTTCAGCGCCCGGCCGCCGGTGGTGGTTTCGGGGTTGCCGTACATCACGCCGATTTTCTCGCGCACCTGGTTGATAAAGATGGCGGCGGTGCCGGTCTTGGACAGGATGGAGGTCAGTTTGCGCAGCGCCTGGCTCATCAGGCGGGCTTGCAGGCCGGGCAGCGAGTCGCCCATGTCGCCTTCGATTTCGGCTTTGGGGGTCAGCGCCGCCACCGAGTCCACCACCACGATGTCCATCGCGCCTGAGCGCACCAGCAGTTCCATGATTTCCAGGGCCTGCTCACCGTTGTCGGGCTGCGACACCAGTAGGTCATCGGTGTTCACACCCAGGGCGCGGGCATAAACCGGGTCCAGCGCGTGTTCGGCGTCAATAAAAGCAGCGGTGCCGCCGGCCTTTTGCGCCTGCGCGATGATGCTCAGGGCCAGGGTGGTCTTGCCGCCCGACTCGGGGCCGTAGATCTCGGTGACGCGGCCGCGCGGCACACCGCCCACGCCCAGCGCCAGGTCCAGGCTCAGCGAGCCGGTCGAAATGGTCTGGACATCCAACTTGCTCTCGGCGCCCAGCTTCATGATTGAGCCTTTGCCGAACTGCTTTTCAATCTGGCTCAGGGCGGTGTCAATGGCCTTTTGGCGCTCCTTGGCGTCGGTTGGCATTACGGTGGGTTCTTTTGGC
>JAUNHF010000154.1 GCA_030524065.1 Deinococcus sp. | reverse complement strand
ACCTGCCTAGACAACGACGAAACCCTGGCCCGCGTGGAAGCCAACGAGAAGGAAGTGGAAGCCAGCGGTGTGACCGGCACTCCCAGCGTCTTCATTGCCGGACAGAAGATTGAGAACCCCGGTGACTACGCAGAGATGAAAAAGGCCATTGACGCCGCCCTGGCGCAATAAGCCGTGAACCGCTCGACCCGCCTGTATCTGGCCTGGGTGGTGGCTTTGGTCGCCACGCTGGGCAGCCTGTACCTCAGCGAAGTGCTGGGCTACCGGCCCTGCAAGCTGTGCTGGTATCAGCGCATCGGTATGTATCCACTGGCCCTGATTCTGGGTATCGCCGCTTTCCGGGATGACCTGCGCGTGCGGATGTACGCTGTTCCGCTGGCGCTGGCGGGACTGGTCACGGCCCTGATACAGAATACCGAAATCTGGGGCTGGATTCCCGTGCTCAAGGCCTGCTCCATTGACGCCGGGCAGGAACCCTGCACCACCATCTGGCCGCTGTGGTCCACGCACTTCGGCGAGGGCGCCTCGGCGCTCAACTCTATCCTGACCATTCCGGTGCTCAGCATGATCGCCTTTGGCCTGATTCTGGCCCTGCTGGCCTGGCCCCGCGTGCGCCCAGAAGAACAGGCCCAGGCGACCTATACTGAGCCGCATGACCGCGCCTGACCTCTCCGTCCCCGCCACCCAGCAGGCCGACCACCTCAGCAGCGCGCAGCTTCAGCACCTGGCCCGGCTGGCGCGGCTGGAGCTGAACCCCCAGGAAGAAGACGCTATCCGGGACGAGCTGAACGAGCTGCTGGGCTACTTTCAGGAGTTGCAGTCTGTGGACACAGACGGTGTAGAGCCGATGCAGCGCCCACTGCCACTGGAAAGCAAGCTGCGGGCCGACGAACCCGGTCCCGCCTTGCCCCAGGCCGAGGTGCTGGCCCTGGCTCCAGCGGCAGCGGGCGGCTTCGTGCGCCTGCCCCGCACGCTGGACACCGACTGACTGCGCCCCAACCATCACTCACGCCAACCAGCAGGGCCGGCGAACGGAAGAACGGCCCCAGGCAGCAGCCGGGGCCTTTTTCGCCATTTCACCCGCACCTTTCCCACTTTCCTCTCCCATGTTTCCCTTCAAGGAGTCCTATGCAAGACATCCGCTTTATCCGCGAGAACCCCGACATCGTCCGTAAGGCGGTCGCCGACAAATTCGTGACGCTGGACCTGGATGAGGTGCTGGCGGCCGACCGCGCCGTGTTGGAACTGCGCCAGCAGGTGGAGCAGCTCCAGGCCGAGCGCAACGCCAACGCCAAGCTGGTCCCCAAAGCCAGCGCCGAGGACCGCCCTGGCCTGATTGCCCGGGGCAAAGAGCTGGGCGCACAGCTGGGCGAACTGGAACCGCACCTGCGCGAGCACGAAGAGGCGCTGCGCTCCTTGCTGCTGCGGGTGCCCAATATCCCGCACGAGTCGGCCCCGGTCGGCCCCAGCGACGACGACAACGTAGAACTGCGCCGCGAAGGTCAACTGCCCGCCTTTGATTTTCAGCCGCTGGACCACGTGGACCTGCTGGAGTTGCAGGGCTGGGCCGACCCTGAGCGGGTGGCCCGCGTGTCGGGCAGCCGCTCGTATCTGCTCAGGGGCGACGCGGCCCGCCTGGAAATGGCGGTTCTGACTTTCGCGCTGGACTTTCTGGCCGAGCGCGGCATGGAACCGCTCAGCACCACCGCTCTGGTACGCCCCGAAACCCTGACCGCCACCGGCCACTTTCCCGGCGGTGAGGATCAGGTCTACCGCCTGGAAGATGAGGGCCTGATGCTGGCCGGAACCAGCGAAGTGCCCATCAACTCGCTGTACGCCGGCGAGATCCTGGCCGAGAGCGAGTTGCCGCTGGCCTTTGCGGGCTTCAGCGCTGCCTTCCGCTCCGAAGCGGGCAGCGCCGGGCGCGACGTGCGCGGCCTGATTCGGGTGCACGAGTTCCGCAAAGTGGAGCAGTACGTGATCTGTAGGCCCGAAGACGGCATGGACTGGTTCGGGCGCATCCTGGCGAATGCCGAAGGCATCTTGCAGGCGCTGGAGCTGCCCTACCGCGTCGTGCAGAACTCTACCGGCGACATGGGCCTGGGCAAGCACCTGATGATGGACATCGAAACCTGGGTGCCCAGCGAGGAGCAGTACCGCGAAACGCACTCCTGCTCGTACCTGACCGACTGGCAGGCCCGCCGCACCGGCCTGCGCTTCAAGGGTGCAGACGGCAAGCCGCAGTTCGCGCACACCCTCAATAACACCGGCATTGCCAGCCCGCGCATCCTGGTGCCGTTCTTGGAAAACCACCAGCAGGCCGACGGCACCGTGCGGATTCCAGCAGCGCTGCAACCCTACCTGGGCGGCAAAGCGGTGATAGGACAGCCCCGGCGCTAAGGCACATTAAGGCCGCGTCACTTTCCAGTCAGACCCCTGCCCTACCTTACGGGCATGAGACAACTCGTGCCTGTTTTGGCTTTGGCTACTCTCGGCTCCGCTGCCGCTGGGGCTGCACCTACCAGCTGGCTGGGGCAAAAGGTGGACCCGGCTATAACCGCCTTTTGCCGCACCTCCACCAGCTTGCAGCTGTAGGTGCGGCAAAACAGTGAAGGCACGATGGGATGGCACGACGGTACACGGCGCATCTACCGCCTGAAAAACGGCACCTATGCCATGCACCCGTCCCGCTGGCCGCTGAATTCCTGAGTGCCGTGACTGACCGCCGCTTCAACGCGGAGAAGATTGGAGCCTGTGAGCGGGCCGGGGTGGCGCTGAACAGCGTGGATGCTTATGGCCCCGAAAAGCCGCTCTCGCACTGGACCACGCCAGGCGGCCTGCCTTACAAGGCCCGTTGCGGCATCAACAGTCAGGTGGGCGTCTGGGCCGGCTGGATGCAGGCATGAACTAGACTGCCTCCATGACTGCGCCCCAACCGCTGCAAGACCCCGCCGTATTGCGCCAGTTTGGCCGCACTCTCACCGAAGCGCAGGCCGCCCTACACACTGAACTGGATGCCTTTGAGGCCGAGCTGCGTACCCGCAAAGGCGACTGGCACGCCACGCAGCCAGGCCGCGACTGGTCGCCTGCCCAGGAAGCCGAGCATGTGGTAAGAATCAATACTGGTATTACCCGGCTGCTGGGGCTGCTGCTCTCGGACTGCGAGCTGCGAGCTGCGCCCCAGACCCCCGGCCAGCTGAAGGAGGGCAAGCGGCAGGCCCCCGCCGACAGTCTGCCCAGTGCCACTGGCCTGCCCTGGGCCAACTGGGAAGCGATGTGGAACGGGCACCGCGCCGCCCTCGAAACGGTGGCCGCCGACGTGCGCGAGACGCCAGGCCGCACCGCCTGGCACCCTTTCTTCGGGGAGCTGGACGCCCTGGGCTGGCTGCGGATGGTGGCCGCACACCTGCACAGCCACCGCGAACTGCTGGAGCGCAGCCGGCGGGCGCAAACCGCCCGCTAGGGTTGGCCCGGCAGCTGACTGGCGTCCACCAACACGTCCAGGGCACCGTCGGCGGCGGCCGTGACCTGCAAGCCCTGTGCGGTCACACGCAGGTCATCCAATCGCAGCTCGCCCACGTCACCGCGCAGGCGCAGGCCCGGCAGCGGCGAGTAAGGCAGCTGAGCAGCCAGGGTGTCTTCCAGCCCGTCCAGGCGCGGCCCCAGATCAAAGCGGGCACTGCGGGCCAGGTAGGCTTCCAGCCGGGCGTCGGCCAGCAGGCCCAGCAGGCGGCTGCTCAGGCCCTCATCTCGGGTGGAGACCTGCACGTTTTCCAGGGTCACCACGCGCCCGCCGGGCCGCAGCCAGGGCCGCCCGCTGATGTCGGCCGTCACGCTCTGGCGCAGGCCCAGGCCACTCAGACTGAGCTGTGCCGTGAGCTTCAGGCGCTGCTCTGCGCTCAGGCCGGTGACTTCAAGGTGGTCCAGCCGCACCTGTGGGGCGAGGGCGCTGCCGGGCAAGCGCAGCGCCAGCAGTTCCTTTTGTGCCGCAGCCGTTGCCAGGGCCGACAGTTCGGCAAACGGGAGCAGAATCGGCACCCGCAGGTGTAGGGCACTCGGCGCGGGCTGCGGGGTCATGGTGAGCGCGGGCAGTGGGGCGCTGACCGGGCGCTTCAGCGGCGGCTGGCCCAGCTCGGCGCGGAGAAAGCCCTCGGCCTGCAAGGTCAGGTGCAGGGCGTCTTCCCGGAGGCCCAGCCCCGCCACCGTCAGCGACTGCGGCATCACCTGCGCGTAGGCCGGGCCCACCCCGCTGCCTTCCAGCGGCAGCGGCCAGGGCTGGCCCACCTGCGCCCACAGCCGCTCGGCCCGCTCCCGCAGCGCCGCCGACTCGCGCACGGCGCGGGCCACCTCCTGCGTGACCCGCGTCAGCTGCGCCCGCACCGCACTTTCGGCCAGGGTTGCCACGCTCAGGCGGGTGCCGGGCACCAGTTCTATGGCGAGGGGATCGGTCCAGCGCAGTTCGCCGCTCACCTGCGCTCCCGCTTCCCAGTCGGGCTGGATGTAGGGCCTGACCTTGAGGCGCACCGTGGCTTCGCCGCCAAAATCACGGGTCAACGAACTTTCCAGTCGCCCTGCCCACGACGCCCCCGACAGCTCAGGCCGCACGCTGAAGCGGGCGCTCAGGGGGACTTCTAGCTCCAGAGTATCGGCCGACTCGCTCGGCACGATGCGGATGTCTCCCTGGCGCACCACCGACCCACGAATAAAGATGCCGGCCCGGCCACCCAGCACGCGCTGTTCCTGCTGCACACGGGCAAACTCGCGGGGAATGCGGGCATTGACCGCTTCGCGTACGCCGGAGAGCGGCACGGCCACCGGCAAGCTGAGACTGGACAGCGGCAGCGGCGTTGCTGGCGCGCTGGCAGCCGGCGGCGGGGGAGGGCCATCATGGGAAGAAGACACCTTCCACACTACCCCCATGCCGGTGAGCGCC
>JAUNHF010000153.1 GCA_030524065.1 Deinococcus sp. | reverse complement strand
GGGCCAGCAGGAGGCTGCCGTTCAGCACCCCGTACATCACTGTATCTACCGCCCGGTCCCAGCGGTCGCCCGTGGACCAGACCAGCGCCACCAGCGACGCCAGCAGCACGGCCAGGACGCCCTGCGACAGCAGATCCTGCCAGCCCTGCGACAGCTCGCGGGAGTCCGGCGCTGGCTCGGCTGGAGGCAGGGGAGGGGGAGAACTCTGCGACATCGGGAGCCACTCTAGGCCCCGGAAAATAACCCAACCCTCACAGCTGGCACGGACTGCGGCTCAAGCCGGTCAACAAAAGGGTCAGAGAACACGTGCTGCGCGGCCTGTAAGAACATAAGGCGGGGCGTGCCTTGGGGCCGCCGAGGTTGGCAGGCGGGTTTCGCAGCCCTCATGTCAGAAGCTGGCGTCTCTTGCCAGGGCCGCAGGCAGCAGCTCACCAAAGGCGGCGCTGCTGATTTCGTACACCCCCAGCCGGGCGATGTGTGGGTTCTGTATCTGGGCGTCCAACACGGTGAATCCCTGCGCGTGCAGGTGCCCGGCCAGCTGCACCAGGGCCACTTTGGAGGCGTCGGTGACGCGGTGAAACTTGCTTTCGGCAAAGAATACGCCGCCGAGCGCAATGCCCATCACGCCGCCGGCCAGCTCGCCGCCCTGCCACACCTCAAAAGAATGGCTCAGGCCCGCCGCGTGCAGGTACTCGTACAGCTCGGCCAATTCGTCGCTGATCCACTCGCCGTCTTCGCGCTCCGGGCTGCCCGGCAAGCGGCCCCGGCAGCCTTCAAGCACCTCGCGGTAAGCCGCGTTGCGCCTGACCTCAAAGCGGCCCAGCGTGCGCCGCAGCCGCCGGGGGACGTGCAGCCCGGCAGCCTCGGTCAGCGGAACCAGCGCCCGCGTTTCCACCGTGAACCACTGCGGCCCCTGACCCTCTTCCATATCCATCAGGAAACCGCCCTGCGCGTAGCCGGCGGCCACGGCCGACACCACGGCGTCGGGGTGATTCAGAAAGTGAAGGGCGTTTGGCACCGGCTCAGGCCCTCCGCGCCCGCGTGCGGAGGCTCTGCTCGGAATCCAGCATCCGCTTGAGAGCCATTTCCGAGCGGGTCAGCCCCTCCAGCGCCGCCGGGGTGCGGCCCGCGCGCGGCTCGTAGTCGTCCAGCACCTTGCCTTCCAGGTAGCGGTCAAAAATCACCGGGCAGATGTAGTGGGCGCGGGTCACGGCGGGCGTGTTGCCCAGGTCTTCCGCCACCGCCTGCACGCACTCCACCAGCACTTTTTTGGCGCCGCGCTCGGTGTCCGCTGCACCTGACTCGGCCAGGAACTCGGCGGCCAGCAGCGTGCCGCCCCAGGTGCGAAAGTCCTTGGCGGTAAAAGGCCCAATTTGCTCGCGCAGGTAAGCGTTCAGCTCGGCGGCCTTGATGCGGCGGCGCGTGCCCCCGTCCACCGTCTGAAACAGGTGTGGCCCCGGCAGTTCCAGCAGCTTTTCGATGTTGGCGGCCAGCGTCCGGTCTACCAGGGCCTTGCTCTGCTGGATGCCGTGCTTGCCCTTGAAATTAAAGGCCACGGTGGTGCCGTCCACCGACACGTGCCGCTGGCGCAGCGTGCTGAGGCCGTAGGTCTTGTGGGCGCGGGCGTAGGTGTCGCTGCCCACGCGGAAGTGCGCGACGTGCAGCAGCCGGGTCATCAGGGCCAGCACCTTGCGCGGGGGCAACTCGGCGCGGCGCAGGTCGGCGGTGGTCAGCGCCCTGAGGTCCGCCAGCGTGCCGGCAAAGCGCGAGAGCCGCCGCCACTTTTTCAGCGCCCGGCCCTGCACAAAGTCGGCGTGGTAGCGGTACTGCAAGCGCCCCGCTGCGTCGCGCCCGAAGGCCTGCAACTCGGCGTCGGCGTCGGGCGAGACATACACGTCCTGGTAGCCCGGCGGCACTGCCAGCGCGGCGATGCGCTCCAGGCCCGCCCTGTCGGTGTAGCGCTTGCCGTCTGGGTAAAAGTACTTGAACTTGCCGGGCTCACGGCCCTCGCGGCGCAGGTATTCGTCTTGCAGGGCTTCGGTGCGGCTGGGCATAGACTTCTAGGCTAAACAAAAACCCCCGCCGCTGCGAGGGCCGGGGCCTTGAGCTGGGATTGGGAGAAGCCCACCGGGGGCGGCCCCGCACTCAGGGCAGCAGCTGGCCCACCCAGCGCGCCGGGTCCACCGCCTCGCCGCGCAGGCGCAGTTCGAGGTGCAGGTGCGGCCCGGTAGAGTAGCCGGTGGAACCGACAGCCCCGATTTGCTGGCCCCGGCTTACGCTCTGGCCCGGCTTTACATCTATCCGCGAGAGGTGAAAGTACAGGCTGAGCAGCCCCGCGCCGTGATCGATGGCAACCAGGCCGCCGCGCACCGGGTAGGTGCCCGCCAGCACCACCCGGCCCCGGTTCACCGCCTGCACGCGAGTTCCCTTGGGCGCCGAGTAGTCCATGCCGTAGTGGTAGCTCACCTTGGCGCCGGCCCGCTCGCGGCGCGGTTGCCCGAAGCCGGAAGACCGCCGCCCGTTCGCAATGGCGTTCGCAAAAGGCTCGGTCCACATGGGGGCGCCGCGCAGCCCGTAGGCTTTTTCTACAGCGGCCGTTTCCTCGGCGCGGCGGGGATCTTGCAGCACGGCGGCGATGCTCGCGGGCATGTTCAGGTTCTGCACCGGCTGGCCCAGCGGTCCTACCGGGAATTGCCCGGCCGCGCTTTGGCCGTCCAGTTCCGCCTCAAAGCGCACCGGCGCACTCTGGACCAGCACCACCCGGCCCAGCACCACCCAGCGCCCACCGATTTGCACCGGGCTGAGCCATTCGTTCGGGCGGCGCACGTCCTCGTTCAGCTCGGAGGGAAAGCGGACCCGCACCCGCGCCGCATTCTCGCCGCTCAGCCGCAGCGTAAAAGCGTCGCCCTCCTTGGCGCGCACTGGAGCCTGCACCTGCACCCCCGGCAGGCTGACACCCACTGCTGGGCTGCTGGCCTCCGCCGGCGCAGTAGGGGCCGGCGCAGCGGCGCTGGCCGGCAGTTGCAGCACTTGCCCCACTTCCAGCGCACTGCCGCTCAGACCGTTGGCGGCTTGCAGGGCCTGCACGGTGGTGCCGCTCCTCTGGGCAATGCCCCACAGCGTGTCGCCGGGCTGCACGCTGTAGCTGGCGGCCAGGGCAGGCGAGAAGAGCAGCAGGGCAGTCAGGGCAGCGGCGCGTTTCATGCGGGCCAGTGTAGCGGGCGTGCATGAAGGCGGGCTGACGGGCAGTGGAGAAAGCCCAGTGGGGCGATCTGCGACATTCCGCAAGCAGTGCCCTGCCACCTTGCATGCCGCGCAGTACCCCCTGTCCGGCCGTCGTTTGCCTTGGCCGAAGCGTTGCCACTGAGACGGTTGGGAACGCCATCTGTGCCAGACTGCCGCATGCCTGGAAAACTGCTGGGAGCAGGGGCCGCTGCGGTCGGCGGGTTGGTCTTCGTGCTGGTGAATGCGGGCAGCTTGCCGGGCCCCTGGCCGTGGCTGCTGCGTGGGCTGGGCGCGCTGGCTTTTGTTTGGGTCCTGGTCAGGTTGAGGCAGCCTGGCGGCCTGAAGGCAGGGCGCCGCCCGGACGCCCGCAGCTGGCACGCCTATGTGCTGAGCGTGGGCCTGATGCTGCTGGCCTTCCCGTTGGGAGCCAGAGCGCTCAGCCTGTCCGGGCACGCGGAGTACATCTTGCCCTGGGTGGTGCTGGTGGTGGGGCTGCACTTTTTTCCGTTCGCGTCCGCTTTTGGCGCGCCGGTCTTTCGCGGCGTGGCGGCGGGGCTGGTGGCCGCCGCCCTACTCGGTGCCGGGCTAACGGCGCTGGGCCTGCCCTGGGGAGCGGCGGCAGGCGCTGTGGCTGCCGGGTTCATCCTGCTGGCGTACAGCGGCGGGTTGGGGCAGCCCAAATCGCTGCCGTCCTAACTCGCTGCTGTCCTACATCACTTCCCGGAACGCCACGCTCTGGCTGCGGTTTTGCAGTTCGCTTCTCAGGTATTGCAGTCTGGGGTGTTCCAGCCGGGGGTCGTTCGCCAGGATGTGCTTGGCGAGGCGGCGGGCCTGCTCAATCACTTCGGCGTCGTTGGCGAGGTCGCCCAGCCGCAGGTCCGGAATTCCGCTCTGGCGGGTGCCGCGAATCTCGCCGGGGCCGCGCAGCTTGAGGTCCGCTTCCGCAATCACGAAGCCGTCGGTGGACCCTTCGATAATCCGCAGTCGCTGCTCGGTCTTTTTGCTCATTTCGCCCGCGATCAGCACGCAGTAGCTTTTGGCACTGCCGCGCCCCACCCGCCCGCGCAGCTGGTGCAGCTGACTGAGGCCAAAGCGCTCGGCGTTTTCGATCACCATCACGCTGGCGTTGGGCACGTCCACGCCCACCTCGATCACGGTGGTGCTGACCAGCAGGTCAAACTCGTGGGCGCGGAAAGCGTCCATGACCGCGTCCTTTTCGCTGGCGGTCATCTTGCCGTGCAGCAGCCCTATGCGGGCTTCGGGCAGCATTTCCGCGAGATTCTCGGCCAGCTCGGTGGCGGCCAGCAGCTCCAGGTTTTCATTTTCTTCGATCAATGCCGTGACCACGTAGGCCTGGCGGCCCTGGCGAATCTGGCCCATCACGAAGCCGTAGGCCTGGGCGCGGTAACCGTCCTGAATCAGTTTGGTTTCCACCGGGGTGCGGCCCGGCGGCAGTTCGTCAATCACGCTCAGTTCGAGGTCGCCGTAGGCCGTCAGTGCCAGCGAGCGCGGAATGGGCGTGGCCGACATCACCAGCACGTCGGGGCGGCTGGACAGCAGGCGGCGGCGTTGCATCACCCCAAAGCGGTGTTCTTCGTCAATCACGGCCAGGCCCAGGTTGTCCCACTGCACCCCGTCCTGAATCAGCGCCTGCGTGCCCACCACGATGTCTATCTCGCCCAGCGCGATGCGGCCCTGCATTTCCAGCTTCTGCTTGGGGGTCATGGCG
>JAUNHF010000152.1 GCA_030524065.1 Deinococcus sp. | reverse complement strand
ATGGCAGAGAGCGGATGGCTAAAAAGAAGGCCACCGGGAACCCTCCCAGTGACCTACCCCATGAATTGCAGTGCTCAGAATTGCAGCGACTTGACCTCCATGAATTCTTCCAGGCCCAGCCGCCCGAACTCGCGCCCGTTGCCCGACTGTTTGTAGCCGCCGAAAGGGGCCACCGGGTTGAAGGCTCCGCCGTTGATAGAGACCTGCCCAGTACGGATGCGCTTGGCGACACGCACGGCCCGCTCGGGGTCGCTGGCCCACACGCCGCCCGCCAGGCCGTACTCGGTGTCGTTGGCAATGCGGATGGCGTCTTCCTCGTCGTCGTAGGGCTGAATAACCAGCACTGGCCCGAAGATTTCCTCGCGGGCGATGGTCATGTCCGGCGTGACCTCGGAAAAGACGGTCGGGCGCACGAAGAAGCCCTGTTCCAGTCCCTCGGGCGCGTCGGGGCCGCCCGCAATCAGTTTGGCCCCCTCTTCCATGCCTTTCCTGATGTAGCCGCGCACCCGCTCGCGCTGCACGTCAGACACCAGCGGCCCCAGGGTCGTGCCTTCCGCCAGGGGATGTCCCACCTTGACCTGCGACACCACGCCCTGCACCACCGCTTCCACCTCAGGCAGGCGCGAGCGCGGCACCAGCATCCGCGTGAGGGCCGAGCAGGTCTGGCCCGAGTTGAGGTAACAGCCCTGCACGCCGCTCACGATGGCCTGCACCAGCGCGTCTCCGGTCAGGTCGGCGTCGTCCAGGATGATGTACGGGCTTTTGCCGCCCAGCTCCATCGCCACGCGCTTGACGGTGCGGGCCGCCAGTTCGCTGACCCGCCGCCCCGCCGCCGTGGAACCCGTGAACGACACCATATCCACCAACGGATGCGAGGCCAGCACCTCGCCCACCACTGGCCCGGTGCCCGTGACCAGATTGAACACGCCCGCCGGAACGCCCGCCTCCTCCATGATTTCCGCCAGCACGAAGGCATTGAGCGGCGCGACCTCGCTGGGCTTGAGCACCACCGTGCAGCCTGCCGCGAGCGCCGGGGCGACCTTGGCGGCAATCTGGTGCAGCGGGTAATTCCAGGGGGTAATGGCCGCCACCACGCCCACGGGTTCGCGCAGCAGCACCGAACTGGCAAGGCGTTCCTCGAAGGGGTAGCGGCGGATTTCCTCGGCCATAGAGGCAAAAGTGGCGGCGGGCAGCCCCACCTGAATCAGGTTGGCGTGCAGGTAAGGCATCCCGACTTCCTGCGTGATCAGGGTGGCAATCTCGGCCTGCCGCGCGTTCAGGCCCCGGCTGATGCGTTCCAGCAGCGCGGCCCGTTCCTCGACCGGGGTTTGCGACCAGCCCTCGAAGGCGGCGTGCGCGGCCTGAATCGCTTTTTCGGCGTCGGCGGGCGTTCCGGCAGGCACCTGCCCGATCACCTGCCCGGTGCTGGAATCCACCACGTCCAGCATGTCGCGGTCGGAGGCGTTGACCCACTGTCCGCCGATATAGAACCTGTCGTGGCGCAGGGTGGCCTGGGGGGTGGGCTGCTCGGGGGTGGGCTGGGTTGTTGCGGTCATGGTGTGGCTCCTTGGGGGCGCACCAATCGCCAGGAAAGGTGCGGCGGTCAGTGGTCAAAGGGTCGATGAGAGTTGGTCTAGAGCATTTGACGAAAGAATGATTGCCTTTTCTGACCCTCGCCCCTTGTGGGAGAGGGCCTCGCGGAGCGAGGGGTGAGGGGGCGTCCAGGCCAACTTTATTTATGTCAAATGCTCAAGCCGTTACTGCGCGGCCTGACCAGCCTGAAGCGACTGGCCCGCCGAGGGCACTGCGCCGCCGTCCATGTGGCGCAGGAGGCGTTCGGCGGTGCGTGAGGCCAGTGCCATGCAAGACACCATCGGGTTCACGCCCGAGCAGGTCGGGAAGGCGCTGGTGTCGCCTATCCACACGCCGGGGGTGTCGTGCAACTCGCCGTCGGGGTTCGCCACGCTGGTCTGGGGGTCACGGCCCATGCGTGCCGAGCCCATCTGGTGGGCGCTGAAAACGGTCTGTCCACCTGCGCCCAGCGGGGCTTTACGGGTGGCGGTGATGAAGGCTTCAAGGTCATCCCCACGTTTCCAGGGGGCCAGCCCGGGCACCAGCGCAATGATTTCCTCGGCCCCCGCCGCCTCGTGCAGCCGGATGGCGGTGGCGATGCCCTGGTAAAAGTTCTCCACATCCAGCGGGTCGGTTACCGCGTAGGTGTGTACCGCCTGCCCCTGTTCGTCCACCGTGACCTGCCCGTGGCCCCTGTCCTGCACGATGCTCACGAACACGGCCATGCGGTGAAATTTGTCCATCAGGTCGCGGTGGGCGGCTCCGCTGTCCCAGGGTAACCCGGAGGCGATCAGGCCGGGGCCGTACTGCACGCCCTCGACGATGTAGCCGTGCCCGCCCTCGCGGCTGGCAAACTCTTTGAGAATCCCCGCCTGGGCTGGCCCCCACCACGCCTTCTGGTCTTCGGCATAGATTCCGGCGGCCAGTCCGGCGGGGTGCAGTCGCAGGTACTTCCCTGCCGCTGGCCCGCCGAGACCCGAACGCAGCAGCAGCGCGGGCGTTTCCAGCGCCCCACACGCCACCACCACCTGCGGCGCGCGAACGGTGATGGGCCGCGCCTCGCCGTCTACCATGCAAACGGCGCTGACCCCGGCCGCCCGCCCGCCCTCGACCAGAATGCGCTGGGCCTCGGTGCCCACCAGAATCCTGGCCCCGGCGTCGTGCGCGTCTTGCAGGAAGGTTCTCAGGGTGCCCTGCTTGGCCCCGGTCTGGTCACCGAAGCCCGAGTGTCCGGCTTTCTCGGCGTCGTACCGCTCGGGATCGAGATTCAGGGCCGCGCGGACATAGTGGTAGCCCAGCTTCTCCGCGCCTTCCTGCAAACGCTGGTGCGGGCCGTTGTGGTCGCTGCACGCCTCGCCCACCTTCATACGGGTCAGCACCGAGTCAATGTGGGCGTCGTAACTGGGGTCGGCCACGTCGCTCAGACCGTGTTCGCTCGCCCAGCGTTGGCGGATGTCGTCGCGGGGCCGCACCGAGTTCGACCAGTTGACGGTGGTGCCTCCGCCTAGGTTGCGCCCCGCCACCAGCGTCACGTTGCCGTCGGCGGTGGGGTGGTAGCCGCCCCGGTAGTACAGCGTCTGGTAGGCGGCGAGTTCCTGCCCCTTGAAGTGCGCCTCGTGCGAGTAGCCGCCCGCTTCGAGCACCACCACACGCTTCCCCGCCTGCGCCAGCCGCGCCGCGATGACGCCGCCGCCCGCGCCAGAGCCGACCACCACCGCGTCGGCTTCCAGCGTTTCGCCCGCCTGGGGAACGTAGGGCGTGATGCCGCCCGGTGTGGTGGGCGCGGGGCTGCCGAACCCGGCGTACTTCAGCCCTTCCCACAGCGGGTTTTTTCCCTGGGCATCGGTCAGCGAGTAGCCGAACATCAGCGTCAGTTGGCGCAGCGCCCCGATGCCCGCCGCCGCTTCGGGCGAGAGGCCGGAGATGGTTCGCAGCAGGCTTTCGCGCACCGCCTGCCCCTGAGGCGCGAAACTGAGCAGCGTGAGGGCGTCCAGCAGCGACAGCATCCCGGCGCGGGTCTGGGGCGGAAGCTGCGTGGCAAGGTACTGCTCCAGCGCGAGGTGAACGCCCAGGTCGGAGGCGGCCACCTGCCAGAAGGCGTCCTGGCCGCGTTCCGGCAGCGCGGGCAGCACGGTATCGGCCACGGCTTTGAGGGTGGCCCGCTGGGTGGGGGTCATATCGGATGGAGAGGCGGCCTGCGTCATGCGGACTCCTTGTGGCGGCGGCAGAGCGCCTATGGGGGCACGTCCGGCGCAACCGAATAAAAATTGTGGAATGGCGATAATTTAGGAGCCGCCGCCAGATCAGGGCAAGGTAACTGGTTACCACCCTCACCGCAGCAGACTTCGTATGAATTCCTCGGCCACCGCGTCACGCGGCAAAAAGGTGACCATCCAGAGTTCGGGCAGACCCACCACCTGAAAGCGCAGCACCTCGACTAAGCAGGGGCCGGTGCCCAGCAGCTTCAGCGGCAGGCGCATGGTGGGCACCGTATCGGCAGACGGCTCCACGCTGTGCCACAGGCGCACAAAGTCAGGCAGCAGGCGCAGTCGCCCCAACAATGCCAGATGCGCCGGGGTCTGACCCAGGTGCAGGCTGTCGCGCTTGAACTGCGCCAGCATGGCCCGCGCCCAGGCTTCCCAGTCGCTCAGGTGGGCGCGAATCACCGGATGAAACACGCTTTCCAGCAGTGACGTGGCTTCACCCTTCGGCGCCAGTGGGGTCTGTAGCGCCTCAAAAAAAGCGTGCCCGCCCCGATTGACATAGCCCACCAGCCAGCGGCTGTCGTGCAGCACCGCCGGAAAGGGGCAGGCGTCCAGCAGTTGCCGGGCCAGCGCGTAGGCGTCGTCCGTCTGTACCAGCCCACTTGAATTGCCGTGCAGCGGCACTTCCAGTTCGGGCCACCCCGCCGCGTCCAGAAAGGCCCGCCGCTGGGGCGAGTCCAGGTGCAGGGCGCTAGCGAGGCTCAGGGCCACCTTGCGCGAGGGGTTGCGGCGGCTGCCCTTTTCCAGTTGGCTGATGTAGGGCCGGGTCAGCCGCGCCTGCCGCGCCAGTTCGCCCTGGCTCAGCCCGGCGGCCCGCCGCATCGTCTGAAGCAGGGCCGGAAGGGCGCTGTCTGCTGCCTCTTTGGCATTCATGACTGTTCTCCTGATTGTTCGGGTGTCTGGCCGAACCCCAGCATACGGGCAACATGGCAGCGCACAGCTTTGTGACCTGCTTCCCTCGCGGCCAGGCCGATTTGCAATGTCTAGTCGGTGCGGGCCGCTGAGCCGGGTCGTGCGGAAAGCCTGCGCTAGTTTATGTGTGTGTAGTCGCAATCCGTCTTTTCCTCTGGAGGGCCACCTATGAAGCTCACCCCAGGTTTTTATCTTGACAGGAGTACAAAAATCGGGCTGATAGGAAGTTGTGC
>JAUNHF010000151.1 GCA_030524065.1 Deinococcus sp. | reverse complement strand
CTGGCCTGCTGGCGGCAGGCGGCAAGTACCTGGCCGGCGGCACCAACCTGCTTGACCTGATGAAGCTGCAAATTGAGGCCCCGGCGCAGCTGGTGGACCTCAACCGCACTGATCTGACCGAGATCGCGGAGACTAAAGAGGGCGGCCTGAAGATCGGCGCGCTGGTCCGCAACACCGACCTGGCCGCCCACCCCCGCGTGCGCCAGGACTACGCGGTGCTGAGCCGCGCCATCCTGGCCGGGGCGTCCGGGCAGATTCGCAACCGGGCGACCACGGCCGGCAACCTGCTGCAACGCACCCGTTGCCCGTACTTTTACGACACCAACCTGCCCTGCAACAAGCGCGAACCCGGCAGCGGCTGCGGCGCCCTGAAGGGTTTCAGCCGCTCGCTGGCCGTCATTGGCACCAGCGACGCCTGCATCGCCAACTATCCCGGCGACATGGCGGTGGCGCTGCGGGTGCTGGACGCCACCATTCAGACCGTGAAAGCAGACGGCAGCGAACGCGAGATTGCCGTCAGCGACTTTCACCGCCTGCCCGGCGACACCCCCCACATAGACACCGTGCTGGAAAGCGGCGAGCTGATCACCTCGGTCACGCTGCCCGCGCCGCTGGGTGGGCAGCATGTGTATCTCAAGGCCCGCGACCGCCAGTCGTATGCATTTGCACTGGTGTCTGTGGCGGCAGTCGTGACCGACACCGGAGCCCGCGTGGCGTTCGGTGGCGTGGCGCCCAAACCCTGGCGCGTGGAAGCGGCCGAAGCCCGCTGGAGCGAGGGCGCGCAGGCCGTGACCGACGAGGCCTTCAGGGACGCCCGGCCCACTGCCCAGAACGCCTTCAAGCTGGATCTGGCCCGCCGGCTGGTGCAGGCCGTGATGAACGAGACCCAACCACCTAGGACGCAGACAGACGGGCATCAAAATGCTCAGAAAGGAGGCGCAGCGTGAGTGGAAACAAATTCGACGCGCCCGCCGGCATTAGCCCCTTGGACCAGGAAAAGGTGCTGACCCGCCCCCACACCCGCAAAGAAGGCCCCCTGAAAGTGACCGGGCAGGCCACCTACGCCTATGAGTACAGCACCGAACCGGAGCTGCAAGGTGCTGCCTACGGCTATCTGGTGGGAGCCGGCGTGGCACGCGGACAGGTCAAATCCATTGACGCCGCCGCCGCCGAAGCGATGCCCGGCGTGCTGCTGGTGCTGACCCACGAGAACATGCCCCAGCAGGGCGAAAGCGACACCCCTGTGCCCCAGGAAAACGGCGCCACCCCGCAGATGCCTGACGCCGAAGTGGACTATTACCACCAGGCGGTGGCCTTCGTGGTGGCCGAGACCTTTGAGCAGGCCCGCGCCGCCGCGGAGGCCCTGGTGATTGAGTACCAAGACCAGACGGCGCAGGGCGATTACCAGCTGGCCGAAGTGATGGAAGACGCCGAGAAAGCAGGCAGTGACGAAGAGAGCAAAGACCAGCGGGTGGGTGACTTTGCCGGGGCTTACGGGCGGGCCGACGTGCAGCTGGACGTGACCTACACCACGCCGTATCAGTCGCACGCCATGCTGGAGCCGCACGCCTCGCTGGCCGTGTGGGACGAAGCGGGCGAGCAGCTGACGCTGTACACCTCCAACCAGATGGTGCACTGGGTGCAGCGCGGCGTAGCGAAGACCCTGCAACTTCAGCCGGGGGATGTCCGCATCGTGGCGCGCTATATCGGCGGGGGCTTTGGCTCCAAGCTGATGTTTTACGGCGACGCTGTGCTGAGCGCCGTGGCCGCCCGCGAGTTGGGCCGCCCGGTCAAGTGCGCGCTGACCCGCCCGCAGATTTTTAACCACACCAGCCACCGCCCCGCCACGGTGCAGCGCATCCGCTTTGGCACGGACGGTGACGGCCGGATTCACGCCATCGGGCACGATTCGTACTCGGGCAACCTGCCCGGTGGCAGCGCCGAAACCGCCAGCCACCAGACCAAGTTGCTGTACGCCGGCGAGAACCGCCTGATTCGCCAGCGCCTGAGCGAACTGCACCTGCCGCCCGGCGGCTCTATGCGCGCACCGGGCGAAGCGGTCGGCATGCTGGCCCTGGAATGTGCCGTGGACGAGCTGGCCGAGAAGTTGGAAATGGACCCCATCGAACTACGCGTGCTGAACGATATCGGCTACGACCCGGAAAAAGGCCCCCAGCGGCCCTTTTCCAGCCGCCGCCTGGTGGACTGCTTGCAGCGTGGCGCCGAAGCCTTTGGCTGGGAGCGGCGTTCGGCGCAGCCCGGCGAGCGGCGCGACGGCGAATGGCTGATTGGCCTCGGGGTGGCTTCGGCATTCCGGAGCAACCAGCTTAAGCCCAGCGGCGCCACTGTACGGCTGGAACAAGGCGGCAAGCTGACCGTTGAAACGCAGATGACCGATATCGGCACCGGGTCCTACACCATCCTGGCCCAAACGGCCGCCGAGATGCTGGGCGTGGGCCTGGACGACGTAGAAGTGCGCCTGGGCGACTCCGAATTTCCCAAGTCCAGCGGCTCGGGCGGCTCCTGGGGCGCCAACAGCGCCGGCACCGGCGTGTACTACGCGGCCGACGAGCTGCGCAGCAAGATTGCCAAGGCCGCCGGCTACGACCCCAAAAAAGCCGTATTCAAAGACGGCGAGGTCTGGGAAGGCGAGCGGTGCACCCTGCTGGGCGTGGTGGCGGCCAAAGCGCCGGAGCCCCTTGAGGCCACGGTGAACGCCACTTTCGGTGATCTGGACAAGCAGTACGCGCAGGCCAGCTTTGGAGCACACTTCTGCGAGGTGGGCGTGCACCGCGTGACCGGCGAAATTCGCATTCGCCGGATGCTAAGTGTGGCCGCCGCCGGGCGCATCTTCAACCCGGTCACGGCACGCGGGCAGTGCCTGGGCGGCATGACGATGGGCGTGGGCGCGGCGCTGATGGAAGAGATGCACGTGGATGAGGAGCTGGGGCTGTTTATCAACCACGACCTGGCCGAGTACCATGTGCCGGTTCACGCCGACATTCCCGACCTGGACGTGATTTTCCTGGAAGAACTGGATGACAAGTCCTCGCCGCTCAAGGGCAAGGGTGTGGGCGAACTGGGCATTTGCGGCGTGGGCGCTGCCGTCGCCAACGCGGTTTACAACGCGTCGGGCGTGCGGATTCGGGACTATCCGCTGACGGTGGACAAAGTGCTGGCCGGCTGGGCCGAGCAGGCCGCCCTGCAAGCGCGGGCGAGCGACTGAATCTAGAGCCGCATGGACCGCAGGAGAAGCCGCAGATGACGCCAGGGGTGGCCGGTGTGCTGCTGGCCGCCGGCCGGGGGGAACGGATGCAGGCGGCCGCTTCCCCTGACTTGCGTGGAGTGCCCAAACTGCTGGTACCGCTGGCCGGCAAACCGCTGTGCCGCCACGCCGCCGAAGCCCTGGCCGGCGCTGGCGACCCGCTGCGGCTGGCAGTGGTGCCCCCCGGCGAGGGCGGGGCGCGGGTGCAGGCGGCCCTGGCCGGACTGGGCTACCGCTGCGTGACCAACCCGCAGCCACAGCGGGGGCTGCTGTCTTCTTTTCGGGTGGCGGTCGCCGCGTTGCCGCCGGGGCTGGACGGGGCGGTCTTCGCCCTGGCGGACATGCCGCTGGTGAGCCTGAAAACCCATGCGGCCCTGCGCGGGGCGGCGCACCGGGCGCAGGCGGCGCAGTGCCTGTACGGGGAAGTGGGCGCCCCGCCGCTGTGGCTGCACGCGGACCTGTGGCCTGCCCTGCTGACACTGCCGGAGGCGGACGCTGGCCCACGGGCACTGCTGCGCGGGCCGGATGTGATGCGGGTGCCGCGCCCGGTGGCCGAATTGCTGGACATAGACACCCCGCAGGCCCTGGCAGAGGCCGAGGCCACGCTGGGCCGAGCTTGGCTGCGCCGGGAGCGCTGAGGCGCAGTTCATTTTCCCGGATGGGGATTCTCCGCGCTAGGCTGCCCCCATGAGTGAAACGATGAACTGCGCCGTAGCCGTCCGCCAGGGCACGCCCGCCGAAGCGCTGGAATTCCGCGAAGTGCCCCTGCCGCAGCCCGGCCCCGGTGAGGTGCTGGTACGGGTGGAAGCTGTGGGCATCAACTACGCCGACGTGCTGAGCGTGATGAACGAATACCTGACCGAAACGCAGTATCCCTTTGTGCCGGGGATGGAGTTCGCCGGGTATGTCACCGCGCTGGGCGAGGGCGTAAGCGGCGTGCATGAAGGCCAACTGGTGGCCTGCCTGGGTGGGCAAGGTGGGCTGGCCGGTTACGCGGCGGTACCGGTGCAGGCGCTGGTGCCGGTCCCGCAAACTTACACCCCTGCGCAGGCAGCGGCGTTTGCGGTGTCGTATCTGACCGCTTTTCACGCGCTGCGGACCCTGGGCCACGGTCAGGCCGGCGAATGGGTGCTGGTGCAGGCCGCCGCCGGTGCCCTGGGCCGCGCCAGTATTCAGTTGGCGCGGGCGCTGGACATGCAGGTGGTGGCGATGGCCAGCACCCAGGAAAAGCTGGACGTGGCCCGCGAGCTGGGCGCCCACGTCACCCTGCTGCAAGACGGCCCCGAGCGGGTGCAAAAGGTGCGCGGAGCCGCTGGCGGCGCGGGCGTCCCCCTGATTTTGGAAGTCGTGGGCGGGCACCGCATTGCCGAGAGCCTCCAGATGGCGGCCAGCCGGGGCCGCATCATCATGATCGGAAACGCCAGCCGCGAGGAAGTGAGCGTGAATCCGGTGGACCTGATGAAAGGCAACCTGACCATGACCGGCCTGTGGCTCAACAGCTTGCTGCGCGATCCCCAGGCACAGGCACAAGTCGCCGCCGAGTTCACAGCCCTGCTGGAAAAGGGCCGCACCGTGCCGCAGCCCGGCCCCAGCTACGCGCTGCGGGACACGGCCCAGGCCTTTGATGATCTGCTGGGCCGGCGCACCTCGGGCAAAGTGATTATCGAGCCCTGGCGCTGAGCGGCTCGCCGCTGCCGCCGTGCATGGCCGCCACCACTTCGCCCAGGATGCTCAGGGCGATGC
>JAUNHF010000150.1 GCA_030524065.1 Deinococcus sp. | reverse complement strand
AGTTCAGGTCAGGGCCGGCCCAGCGGGGGCGTCGCCGTCAGGCCGGCGTGTGGCGCGGGCGGGCGCGTAACCGGCCAGTTCGGTAAAAGCCTGAGCTTTGGCGCTCAGGCCCATCTTCTCGTAGCAGTCGGCCAGGCGCAGGGCAAAAAAGCGGATGGCCTGCGGGTCTTCGCGCCGCTCGGCCGCTTCGAGGCAGGTGCGGTAGTGCAGTGCTGCCAGGTGGTACTGGCGCTCGGAAGCAGCCCGCTCGGCCCGGCAATGGCTGAGCCGGATGGAGACGATGTCCTTGACCTGTAAGCACATAGGGCCACTCTACCCGCAGTCCCCCAGTCAACAATGCAAGGTGAGTCAGAGTTGTGCGCCATAAAGTGGTGTCATACGCGGTTTTATTTCATATATATGTGAAATCTGATGGCCTGTTTATGCTGCGGGGCTGCCTGGAGGTGAGCCAGGCCAGGGACAAAGGGCCCGGCCAGCGTCGCTGCCCCTCCCCGCATGGCCCAGAGGCGCTGGGGCCGAGCGCTAGGCTTCGCTGGCCCGCGCTTTTAGCTCGGGGTAGCTGCTGACGGCCAGGCGCACCCTGAGTTCCCGGCCCGGCGCAGCGGGCGTGGTCATCGGCAGGTCCAGTGCCAGCTCGGGGATCAACAAAGTGGCCTGGGGACCGCGCTTTTCTACCACCACGGCGTCCCAGACCCGCTCCGGCTGCGCGGCGATATAGCGCAGCGTGTGGTGCCGGCGGCTGAGGCGCTCGGCAGTGCGGGTGCCGGCCGAGCCGATGCCCGCCTCGGCAATGTGGGCGGCCACCTCACGCCCGGACAGGGGCTCAGCGCCGCTCAGGTGGGCCCGCAGCTGCTGGTGAACCACCAGGTCCAAGTAGCGCCGCATCGGGCTGGTGGCCTGGGTGTACAGGTCCAGGCCCATGCCAGCGTGGGCGCCGGGGGCCGACTGAAAGCGGGTGCGGCCCAGCGTCTTGCGCCGTGCCCAGTGGGCCGTCATGGTCTCGCCGGCCACGTCGCGGTGCGGGGGATCCTGGGTGGCAAACGGAATCGGCAGGCCGAAATCGTCAGCGTAGATGGCCGCCCCCCAGCCGGCCAGGGTCATGCATTCCTGCACCACCGCGCGCATTTCGGGGCGGGGGAGGGGCAGCACCTGCGCGCCCGCTTCATCCGCCTTGACGCGCACTTCCGGCAGATCAATGCTGACGGCGCCTTCCTCAAAGCGGATGTCGCGGCTTACGCGGGCCAGCCCCGCCAGGCGGCTGAATTCCGGGTGGCCCTGCTCGAACATGGCCTGCGCCTGGTCATAGCTGAGCCGCTGCACCCGCACGCGGGTAAGGTGGACTTCCACCGCTTCGGCGCCGCCGTCCGGGGCCAGGTCCAGGGCGATGGACAGCGCCGGGCTGGTGTCGCTCAGGCCCAAGCCGGCCTGCTGCACCAGGGCTTCGGGCAGCATGTGAATGGTGCGGTCGGGCAGGTACAGGGTGGCGCCCCGGGCGCGGGCTTCCAGATCCAGGGGGCTGCCGGGCGTGACCAGCGCGGCCACGTCGGCCACGTGGACCCACAGCCGGGTCAGGCCCCCTTCCAGCTCTTCTACGCTCAGGGCGTCGTCGGGGTCCTGGTTGCCCTCGTCGTCTATGGCGAAGGCGGGCAGGTGCGTCAGGTCCAGCCGCTCCTCGTCCGGCCAGGCGGGCACCGGCAGGGCCACGGCGTCCAGCGCAGTGCCCAGCCGCTCGGCGTAGGGGGTCTGGGCCTGCGTCCAGCGGCCCGCTTCCAGCAGCAGAGCGTGGGCCGCTTCCGGCGTTTCGGGGCGGCCCAGTTCGCGCAGGGTGCGCGATTTGTCCTGCTTGCCACGCGCAGTCAGCTCCACATCGGTCCACTGCGCCGCGCTCAGCTCACTCAGGTTGGCAGAATCGGTCATCCTGGCAAGGTAGCAGAAGTGACTGCCCAGGCGGGGCCAACCTGCTCGCACGCGCTGGGAGCGGCCATCTCGCCGCCAGCTGTGAGGAGGGCGTAGCCGGAATCACGGAGTAACCGGACCACAGCACAGCGGGCCAAAAAAAACCCGCTCACTGGGAGCGGTTATGTCTAACACTCTAGCGCGGTATGCAGCATTCGTCAAGGGCATACGGCGCTCCCGTCAGGCAGGCTTTGGCGCCGGGGCCAGGGAGCAGTTGAGGGTGTAGACCCCGTCGGCGCGGCGTTCCTGCTGGCTGAACAGGGGCAGGGCCGTGTCCAGCAGAGCAAAGCGGGTCAGGCGGTCCCGGTCGGTATCGAAGCGGACCTGGGCGCCGGGCAAAAAGGCCTGAAAATCCTGGGTGAACGCCTGGGCACTGGCCGCCGCTTGGGCAAACTGCGCGGCACTGAAGCGGCCCGGGGCGCGGTCTACGGTGTATTCGCCGGCGCAGGGCTGGCCGGTGAACTTTAGGGCGGCGCTGATTTCCTGCTGCCACTGCGGGGTCAGCGGCACGCTCTGGGGCAGGGCGGCCTGGGCCCCGGGCACAGCCGACTGAGGCGCAGGGGCAGAAACCTGAGCGTAGGCGGGCGTAACGCAGAGGGCGAGGGCCGCCAGACAGATTTTGGGGTTCATGCGCTCAGCATAGGGGAGAAAAGAACTGCGGGGGATGAGGCCGCCGGAGGGGCGGGGACAGCGCAGGAGACCCAGTCCCGCCGTCCCGCCCGCCTTACTCTGCCAGGTAGGCCCTGAACTCGGTGATTTCGCGCTGCTGCGTGGTCACGATGTCCTGCGCCAGCGCCAGCACGTCGGCGTTCTGCGAGCGGCTGCCGGCCAGCACGGCCATCTCCACTGCCGACTGATGGTGCGGCACCATGGCTTCCACGAACGCCCGGTCGGCGCTCGGCGCGTGGCCGGAGTGGGCCGTCATCTGCTGCATTTCGGCCCGCATGGGAGCGGCGGCAGCTTCATCCAGCCCGCCCAGCGGCTGAAGTAGGGCGGTCATTTGCTCGATTTCCCGTTCCTGGGCCATCACGGTGGCTTCGGCCCAGCTGCGTACCTGCATGTCCTCGCTGGTCAGCGCAGGCTGGCTCATCTCTACGGCTCCTTGGTGGTGAGCCACCATCATGGAGAGAAAAGCACGGTCGAACGCCTCGCCCTGAAGCGCCGTCAGGTCGGGGCCGCCCGCGCCGTGACTGTGCCCGGCCATGCCTGCGGGCCCAGTGGCAGACGTTGCTGTGCCAGCCGCCGTGCCAGACAGAGGGCCAGACGCTGTGACAGGCGAGGTGCTGGCGGCCGAGCCGCCCGCCTGGGGAGCCGTGGCGGCTGCCGGCGACGCAGCCACCCAGGAAGCCGTAACAGTCTGCTCCAAGGGCGGCTCAGCGCAGGACACGGCGCAGAGGCCCAGGCTGCCCAGCAACAGAAACTTGCTCTTCCACATGCTGCCAGTATCGGCGCTGGCTGGCCGGCGCTGTCCAGCGGGGCTTTAGTGTTTCTGGTGATGGCTTTTCGGTGTCAGCGGCAGTGCTCCCGGCGCCCGCCCGGCTCGCTGCGCCCCAGGCTTAGCCGCTTGGGCTGCCCATCTGGAGCTTGCGGCTCAGGGTTGGCCGCGCAGAATCTGGCGCACCCGGTCGGCCAGGGACACCTCACGCGGGGCCGCGAAGCTGGGGAAGTCGGGGGCAAAAGCGGCGAAGCGCTCGCGGAAATTCACGTTGAGAAAAAAGCGGCTGTGGTCTTCGGTCAGCTCTACCGGATTGGGCTTGCCCGGCTCATGGCCCAGGCCAGCGGCCAGTGACGGCGAAAAGGTCAGCATCTCTATGCGGCCCCGCGCCAGATCGAATTCTATGCCGCGCAGGTAGCCCTGCCCTCCCTGATAGCCGTTCTGATAGTCGGTCAGGACCATGTCTACCAGGTGGCCGGCTGCGTTCAGGCGCCCTACCCGTGCGCCGCGCACCTGGTCACTGAAGTCGTGGCCGTTGAGTGTCAGAAAAATCTGGTCGCTGCCGGCAATCAGGTTTTTCCACAGGTACTCGCCGTTACGGGTCAGGCCCAGTTCGCCGCCGGTATAGCCCACCAGGTCGTGGGTGGTGAGGATGGTGGGGCTGCTGGGGTGTTCTCGCATCACCCGGCGCGCCCAGTCCAGTGTGGCGGCCGAGGCACGCCAGTTCAGCGCCAGCACCAGAAACTCTTGCCCGGCAGCCCTAAAGGTGTGGTACTCATTCCAGCCGGTGGCGTCGCGCCCGCCAAAGGTGCTGTTCTTGGCGGCCCGCTGCGGAGAAAAGCGCCGCAGGTACTCCTCGCCGCCCGGTACGCGGTGCCGGTCGTCGGCGACGCTGAGCAAAATGTCGTGGTTGCCGGGCAGCACGCTGTAAGGCACCCCGGCGTTTTCCAGCTGCCGCATCGCCTGATCCGCCCGGTCCCACTGGTACGGCATCAGCGGCATGTCCACGATGTCGCCCAGGTGGGCCGTCAGCTTGACGTTCAGGCCAGCGGCGTGCCGGGCCAGCCAGCCGGTCTGCTGCTGAAAGTGCTCAGGCCAGTACGCCGAGTAGTACTGCGTGTCGGGCAGGGCCATCAGCATGAAGCTGGATTCGGCTTCGGCCGCTCCGCTCTGGGCGCGTGTCGCCGTGCGCGGTGACGCCGCCCCGCAGGCGGTCAGCGCCGCACCCATCAGAACCCATGCTGCCCGGCGTGTGTCCACGTTCATAGCCGACCTCCTGGCCCCGGTGCTGTGGGTGCCGGGTTCAGGAAGAAGGTAGGGCGCCTGTGTGGTGGGGGTGTCAGGGCAGGGGGGTCCGGTGAGCGGCCACAGCAAACGCCGCTTCCCGGTGAGGAAACGGCGCTGCGGTGCTGCGCTGGCCTGAGTCTTGGGCCGCTCTGGACCCCTGGGCGGTGGCTCAGCTGTGCGTCATGTCCAGCGGCACGACCCACTGGGCAAATTCTTCCTCGGTGACGTACCCCAGTTCCAGCGCCGATTCCCTCAGGCTCAGGCCCTTCTTGTGGGCGTTCTTGGCAATCGCGGCGGCCTTGTCATAGCCGATGTGACGGTTCAGCGCGGTCACCTGCATCAGGTTGATGTCCAGGTTGTGCTTGATTTTGTCTTCGTTGGGTTCGATACCCACCGCGCAGTTGTCGTTGAACGCGAGGCAAGCATCAC
>JAUNHF010000149.1 GCA_030524065.1 Deinococcus sp. | reverse complement strand
GCTCAGGAGCTTGCTGCGGCGCCTGAAATGAGACTGGGCAAGCTGCGGGGCGCTCTATCAAGCCCTTTCTTCTAGTGCTGGATGCCCTGGGCAGCTTGAGGAGAGCATGCCCCATGCACCGTTGTCCCTCTCTTATCTCCGGCCCTTTCTCCGCACCTTCTGCCCCGGAACGGTCGCCTGCTTGAACTCTTTGCCCTGCAACTTGGCCTCAATGGCGCGAATTTGGTCGCGCAGGGAAGCCGCCAGCTCAAAATCCAGGTCTTCGGACGCCTGCCACATGCTCAGCTCCAGCTCGGTCAGCTGCGCGGTCAGGGCGTCGCGGTCATCCCCGACAGTGTCGCTGGAAATCTCGCTCTCGACTTCCTCGCCGCGAATCACGTCCCGCACACCCTTAATCACGGTGCGCGGGGTAATGCCGTGTTCGGCGTTGTAGGCCAGCTGCCTCTCACGGCGGCGGGCGGTCTCATCCATCGCAAACGCCATGGCGGGCGTGACGCTATCGCCGTACAGAATCACCTCGCCGTTCACATTGCGGGCCGCGCGGCCAATCGTCTGAATCAGCGAGCGCTCAGAGCGCAGGAAGCCCGGCTTGTCGGCGTCGAGGATGGCGACCAGCGAGACTTCCGGCAGGTCCAGACCCTCGCGCAGCAGGTTGATGCCCACGAGCACGTCGTAGTGTCCCAGCCGCAGGTCGCGGATAATCACTTGCCGCTCTACGCTGTCAATGTCCGAGTGCATGTACCGCGCCCGCACGCCTTTTTCCAGCAGGTACTCGGTCAGGTCTTCGGCCATCCGCTTGGTCAGCGTAGTGACCAGCACGCGCTCGCCCAACTTGGCCCGCTCGCGCACCCTTCCGAGCAGGTCATCCACCTGCCCCTGAATGGGGCGCACCGTCACGGGCGGGTCCACCAATCCTGTGGGCCGAATAATCTGGTCGGCCATCTGATCAGAATGCTCGCGCTCGAATGGCCCCGGCGTGGCCGACACAAACACCACTTGCCCGGTCTTGGACCAGAATTCGTCCAGATTCAGCGGGCGGTTGTCCATCGCGCTCGGCAGGCGAAAGCCGTGGTCCACCAGGGTCTGCTTGCGGGCGCGGTCCCCGTTCGCCATGCCGCCGATCTGCGACACGGTCACGTGCGACTCGTCAATAAAGGTGATGAAGTCGTCCGGGAAGTAGTCCAGCATGGTGTAGGGCGTCTCGCCGGGCCTGCGCCCATCAATATGCCGCGAGTAGTTTTCGATGCCGGAGCAGTGGCCCAGCACCCGCAGCATTTCCAGGTCATAAAGGGTGCGCTCCTTGAGGCGCTGCGCTTCTAGCAACTTGCCGGTAGACATAAAGTACTCCAGCCGCTCTTCCAGCTCCTTCTCAATATTGCCGATGGCCCGCTCCACATTCCCGGCCCCCGACACATAGTGCTTGGCCGGATACACCACGGTGCCGTCCATGTCGGTGATGCGGTCCCCGGTGATCGGATTGACCAGGCTGATGCGCTCTACTTCATCGCCCCACAGCTCAATGCGGGTGGGCTTCTCGTCGTAGGCGGCCCAGACCTCCACCATCTCCCCTTTGGCCCGGAAGCGGCCCGGCATCAGCTCTATGTCGTTCCGCTCATACTGCATCCCCACCAGCCGCTCGATAATGCCTTCGCGGCCGACTTCCTCGCCCACCTTCAGCACCAGATTCAGCGCGGTGTACTCGGCCGGGTCGCCCAGGCCGTAAATCGCGCTGACCGAGGCCACCACGATCACGTCGCGGCGGGTCAGCAAGCTGCGGGTGGTGGAGTGGCGCAGGCGCTCAATTTCTTGGTTGACGCTGGCATCTTTCTCGATAAACAGATCCTTGCCCGGCACATACGCTTCGGGCTGGTAGTAGTCGTAGTAGGAGATAAAAAACTCCACGGCGTTGTCCGGGAAAAACTCGCGGAACTCGGCGGCCAGCTGCGCGGTCAGCACCTTGTTGGGCGCCATGATCAGGGCCGGGCGCTGGGTTTCCTCGATCACTTTTGCCATGGAGTAGGTCTTGCCGGTGCCAGTGGCTCCCAGCAATGTCTGAAACCGCAGGCCCGATTCCAGACCGTCTACCAGCGTGGCAATCGCCGTCGGCTGGTCCCCCGACGGCTGAAACTCGGACCGGACCTGTAAGCGCTGACCCTGCGTTCTAGACATGCGGACTCCTAAGCTCTGAGTGGGGACGGGAGAGGGCAGAATGCATCCTTACAGTTTACGCCCTGAACGTAAGGAGGCAAGACAGGGGCAGTACACTTTCGCATGCCACACCTGCGCTCACTTGACCTGACACCACTTCATGTCACGCAACTTGCCCAGCTGCTGCAAGAAACCGTTGCGGTGGGTGGCTCGGTAGGCTTCATGCATCCCACTGCCAAAGCGGAAGCACAAGCGTTCTGGACGGCCTCCCTGGAAGCGGCCAGGCGCGGCGAGAGGACCGTCCTGGGCGCGTTTGAGGGAGAACAATTGGTCGGCACCGTTACGCTACTGACCGCCATGCCACCCAATCAACCGCACCGCGCAGAGCTGGCGAAAATGATGACCCATCCTGAGCACCGTGGACGCGGCATTGCCTCGGCACTGGTGGGTGCCGCCCTAGCAGAAGCTCAGGCACAGGGCAAAACGCTGGTGGTGTTAGATACCGCCGCCGATGGGGACGCGGGGCCGTTTTACGAGCGCCTGGGCTTTACGCTGGCGGGTGAGATTCCAGATTTCGCCCTCAAACCCCACGGCGGCCTGACGGGGACGCTGCTTTATTGGAAGCGGCTAGGACGGGCAGACTCCTAGTGCCCTTTATCCATTACACCGCCACCACACTGAACAGCTCCCTCCCTCGCCACATCTGAGCACTCGCTGCACTGACGGGCGGCGGCGCTGGCGGGCGCACCGCTAGTCCAGAAATGGCACGAAGCCCGGCTGCCCAGCCAGCGGGCCGCCGAACATGTAGAGGCTCCCCTGCTGCCGCTCAGGCCACGCAGCGAAGTAGTTGTAGATGAACCTACCATCTAACCGCATTTCACAGACTCCTCTAGCATTCTTGAGACACGTGATTTCATGCGGCTGGCCGTCTAACGTTCGCAGGTTGCCCACCGTTAAGTCAGCCTCAGCAAAGGCATGAGCCTCAAAGTAGCGGCGGCGCAGGTCAGCGTTGCGGTAAAGGTCAGCGGGTTGGTAGCCATGCTGCGCCAGATAGGGGGTCAAGCGGGCGGTCAGTTCACGGTCGCCCGCGCTGTTAGGAAAGACCAGAGTTAGGGGGCCGTCATAACGCTTCGCTTCCGCATGGAAGGCTTTACAGGCGATATCCTCCCGCCCCCGCCGGCAGAGTTCCAGGTAGTGCCGCAAGTTCTGCCCTGGCTGCAAATCCAGGCCCGCTTGCCACATATAGCCGCCCAGGAACACGGCAGGAATCAGGAGTAACGCGACCAGCGAACCCAGCAGCCAGGGCCGCCAGCGTCTGCGTTTGGTGGGTGCTGCTTCGCTCACCTCATTCCTCCACGACTGCCAGCAGCCGCTCCAGCACTGCCGCTACTCCGTCCTCCTCGTTGCTCAGCGTCACTTCATCCGCTGCGGCCCGCGCCTCAGCGTGAGCGTTCGCCATCGCTACGCCGTGCCCGGCCCAGGCCAGCATTTCGGCGTCGTTGGGGGCGTCCTCAAAGGCCAGCACGCGGGCAGGGTCTATGCCCAAATGCGTGCAAAGCTGCGCCAATCCCGCCGCTTTGGTGACGCCCTCAGCGGCCACCTCAATAAACGGTGCGCCGCTATGGGTGGCGTGAAAGCCGCCCAGGCCCAGGCTCCGCACGGCGGCCAGCAGGTCAGCTGGGGAAAGCTCGGGATGCCGCAGCGCCAGCTTGAGGCTGGGGCCAGCCAGCACCTCTTCCAGCGGCAGCGCCGTCATGGTACTGGGGTCACGCTTGTGGTCATTCTCGGTGGCGAGAGCAGCGTACCCCGCCTGGGCATAAAAGCCCTCCCCCGCTTCGCGGATGCTGACCGCCACCACGCCAGGCACCCGTTCCAGCAGCGCGTGAACCAGCGCCGTCTGCGCCTCCACACCCAGCAGCGACTCAAACAGCACCTCGCCCGTGCCCAGATGCACCGCCAGTGCGCCGTTGCTGCACAGCGCCCACCCGTCAAAGCCCGCGGCCTGCGCGATTCGCCGCACGCCTACTGGCTGGCGGGCCGTCACGGGCACCACCAGCACACCTGCCGCCCGCACTGCGTCCAGCGCCCGGCGGGTGCGCGGGCTGACGCTCAGGTCGTTTCTCAGCAGAGTGCCGTCCAGATCGGTGGCAATCAGGTGGGGCAAGGAAAGCATGGGCCTCAGTCTAGCCCGCGCAGAAAGGTACGGATTGCAGCGTCACTCCGCAGCAACATCAAACTCTGTGGGTTGCTGGCCGCCAGTTGCTCAAGTGTTGAAAGTATCAGGGCATCGTCACATTGCAGTTGCCGTTTACGCTCTACCACTCACCCGCCAGCGCCTTTGCCAGCATGCTCTTGCAAACGGACTCCCGATCATCAGAATGCGCCGCACGGCCGGTCATCGTTGACAAAATGCCGCACTGCACCTGCTGGCACGTTCAGCAGTCCAGGCAAGCCAGCCGGCCGCAGTGGGGAAGTGCGGAGGTCAGGGAGTGGCACCCAGCGCAGGGCCACCCTGGGGTTGTCCAGAGCACATGCTGGCGCCGGACCACACAGAGCGACACGAAAGTAAAAGCCGTATTCCTGGCAAGCCTGCCCACCCAATTCAAACAGATTCTCCATCACGCCGCACAGCTGGAGGTCTTCGGCCACTTCGCCAGTCTCTTCCAGCCATTCCCGTCGGGCGGCCATGGCTGCCGTTTCACCCGTTTGCACTGCGCCACCCGGCACAAAGAGGATGTCTGGGAAGCGTTCATCATGGCAGGTGAGCAGCGCTCCGTCCCGCACACACAGCAGCGCGGCGCGGATTTGCAACACCGTACCGTCTGGTGCAGGAAAACGGAGATCTGTGGGAGGAACGGTGAACTGCATGATGACCACTGTAACAAACAAGAAAAGCCCCCGGGCACAGGGCCAGGGAGCTTGAGGAAGATGAGGTCAAACAGAAGATATGCTGCGGAGCGCTATAGAAAGGA
>JAUNHF010000148.1 GCA_030524065.1 Deinococcus sp. | reverse complement strand
ACCGGCGCCCTGGGCAAGGTGGAAGCGGCGGTGGAGAAGTACAACCGCACGCTGGCCGCCCGCCGCCTGGAAGCGGCCGGGCTGAGCGAACAAGACCTCTCGCCGGTCACGCTGGACCCGCAGGACGCCGCCACCGCGCAGGAGGCGAGCAGCGGCCAACTGGCTTTCCTGATTCCGCTGCTGATGATGAACTTTATTCTGTCGGGCGCGATGGCCACCGCGCTGGACTCTACCGCCGGCGAAAAGGAGCGTGGCACGCTGGAAAGCCTGCTGGTCAGCCCGGTGCGGCGCGGCGAAGTGGTGGCAGGCAAGCTGCTGGCGACCACGCTCAGCGCCCTGGTGGCGGCCCTGTTCAGCGTGCTGGGCTTTCTGGGCACCGGACTGATTGCCGGGTATCTGCTGCTGCGCGGCGGCATGCAGGCTGAGCTGTCGCAGGCGTTTGGCGGGCAACTGACCCTGGGCGGCGGCAGCTTTTTCGGGCTGCTGCTGAGTGCTGTGGGGGCTGCACTCCTCATCAGCGCCCTGCTGATCGCCCTGAGCATCTACGCCCGCTCTTACAAAGAAGCCCAGACCTACGTCACCCCGCTGTCACTGCTGATCGTGGTGCCAGCGCTGTTTTTGCAGTTCAACGACAGCTTCGCTTCCACTTTTTACGCCGTTCCGCTGTTCGGCTCCATGCTGAGCGTTATGGACGCGGTCACCGGCACACTGGAATGGCCGCAGCTGTGGCTTTCGCTGGGGGCCAACCTGCTCGCGGCCCTGCTGCTGGGCGCCCTGGCCCTGCGCTCTTTTTCCCGCGAAGAAGTGATTTTCCGCAATTGAGGCTGCCTGCGTCTTCCGCCGCCACCAATCTGCGCCCCCGCCTGGACGCCCGCGACCCGGCGGTGCTGGCGCTGCTGGCCCTGGCCGCTTATCCGGACCCGGCCCGGCTGGAGCAGACCTGCCAGCGCTACGCCAAAGAAAGCTGGGCGCTGCTGGGACTGGAAGGCGGCGGAAAGCTACTGGGCTTGATCGGGCTGGCAGAACGGGGAGATGGCGAGGCCACTATCACCCACATCGCGGTAGCAGAAGCGGGCCAGGGCCGGGGCACGGGCCGCCGGTTGCTGGCGCTGGCTGCGGCACGGGGCCTGGGGCAGCTGGACGCCGAAACCGACGCCGCAGCCGTGGGGTTCTACCGCGCCTGCGGCTTTCGGGTCCGGTCCCTGGGCGAGAAGTATCCCGGTGTAGAGCGGTTCGCTTGTGGCTGGACCGCCCCGCACACCCGTCAACGTGAAATTTGACCTGAGGAGTCACACATCCTGCTCAGCCGCCCCGCACTTTAATCTGATCTCATCTGACCCTCAGTCCTGAGGCCGAGCTCCCAGGGACGCCAGCGCCGCATTACACTTCCAACAGACACTTCCAACAGCTTCATTCCGGCGGGCGGCCCAGGCTTTCCGCCGCATTTCCGGGGAACACCCCGCCAAGAGGTAGACATGATCAAGGGCAAAGAACTGCTGGGACGACATGTGGTGGACCTAAGCACCGGCGAGCGCGTAGACAGCGTGCGCGACATCGTTTTTGACCACGGCGCCAACTTGGTGCTGGGCTTGGTGGTAGACGGTGGCGGCAGCTGGCTGCGCCGGCGCGACCGGGTGATTCCTTTTTCGGCCGTGTATTCGGTAGGCGAGGACGCCGTGATGATCACCTCGGCGCAGGACACCGCCAGCGAAGAAGAACAGGCCCGCATGAAAGAGATCATGGATTCCAAGGTGAACCTGATCGGAATGGCGCTGCTGACTTCGCAGGGCGAGGACCTGGGCCGCATCGGTGACGTGGTGTTCGATGAATATTCGGGCCGGGTAGAGGGCTACGAAGTCAGCGGCGGCCTGTTTGCGGACGCCACCGGAGGCCGCTCCTTCGTGCCTGCCCCCGAAAGCGTGCAGATCGGCAAGGACGTGGCGATTGTGCCCGCCAGCGTGGCCGAGGACATGCGGCGCAGCGGCGGAGGGTGGCCGGCCAGTGCGCCGCAGGAGCATGGCGCGGCGGGAGGGGGCGACTACACCCGCGAGGAACTGGCCGAGCAGGCCGCCCAGCGCCAGCGCGACTATCTGGTGGGCCGCGTTGCCGGGACCACCATCACCCTGCCCGACGGGACCGTGGTGGCTGAAAAGGGCGAACCGATCACCGACGAGCAAGTGACCCGCGCCGAACGCTCCGGCCGCCTGATGGTGCTGACCAGCACCTCGCTGGACCCTGAAGGCTCAGCAGATGAAGGCCCGGTTGAAAGCCCAGCGCCTGAGCACACCGGCTCCGAGGACCGGAGCGAAAGCCCCGCGCCGGATCAGCAGGCGAAAGCTCCGGCCAACCCCGCGCCTATGGCAGAGCCAGGCGTCACAGCGGAGCCAGACATCGCGGCGGAGCCAGCCCCCACGGCACCCCTCAGCTTGAGCGAGATGGTGGGCCGCCGGGTGCGCGAGGACGTGACCGACCACCAGGGCAACCTCCTGGCCGCGCAGGGGCAGGTCATCACCCCGGCCATCTTGACCCGCGCCGAAGAACAGGGCCTGCTCGGCGAAGTGCAGCAGCATCTGAAAGGCGCCGAATCGGTGTCCGAGCCGCTGGACCTAGGCGAGTACGAGCGCCGCAGCGCCGGCGTGGCCTGGCCCAGACCGGCAGCACTGGCGGGCGCCCAGCCGGACCTACATCAGCCGCACCCGCAGGAGGCGGAGGTGGCCCCTCAGGACGCGGCAGCGCCGCCGCTGACAGGGCAGGAACCAGCAGCGCCCCTCTCGGAGAGAGCAGACCCCGCACCAGAACCGCTGGACCCGGCCCCCACCGCAGTGCAGGCCACAGGCCGGACGCCCGCGCTGGACACCGCCCCTCCTGCGCCGGAAGCGGACGCAGTGGTGATTCCCGATCAGGAGGGGCGGCTGACCACCCTCCCGGCCCCGGCGGCCAATCCAGCGACCGCTCCCGCTGCTCCTTTTACTCCGGCCCCCTCCGCCCACCCACAGGAGCGCGTCATGCGGGCCCGCGAGGAGCAGGTGGTCCACCTCAGTGAGCCGGCGTCCGGGCAAGAACCGGGCCTGCTGGAAAAAGCCCGCCGCTGGCTGGAAGACCGCCGCGAGGACCTGCTGCATGACCCGCAGGACCGCGAGCTGGTGCAGGTGCACGAGCAGTGGGGTGCTCCCGTCGCGCAGGCCGCAGAAGGGCGAACCAAGGAGGGGCAGGCCAATGGGGCGCAGCCGCCAGCCGCGCCCGTCCAGCCGCCCCGCGCTCCCCTGGAAGAGCGGGCGGCCCCAGCGCACACCACAGCGGCAGAAGGCGAACGCCAGGTGGTGAGTGACCCAGCCCCCCAGCTGGTGGACCGCACCGGGGCCGAGGCACGGCCAGCGCCCACGCTGCTCTCAGTGGACCTGGACCTGTCGGCCCCCGCGCTTGGCCCGGTTGCCCCCGACCGCTCGCCCAGCTCCTCCCACGCCGGCCCACAGCCCACCCCACAGCCCGCCCCTCTGAGCGAGCTGAGCGCTGACCCGCTGCAACCAGCAGACACGCGCACGGAGCTCAGCGAGGGCGCAGAGGGGTGGCGGGCAGAACTGGCCCACCCCGCGCCCCCGCTCCAGCACACGCCCCAGCCCGCACCGGCTCAGAGCGCGCTGAGCGCCGATCCGCTGCAACCAGCGCTCAGGCCAGCTGCGCCGGCCACCGCCCCGGCCCCGGTTCAGGTGGCAACGTCTGGTCAACAGCCCCCACAGCCCCAGCCCACACCCGGCAATCAGGCTGCGCTCAGCAGCGAGGCTTTTGATCAGGCGCTGGAACATATCGTGCAGCAGGCCTATGGCTGGCCGGTGGTCCGCACCGTTGAGGCCAAAAGCGGCGAGGTGATTTTGGCTGAAGGAAGCCGCGTCACCCCCGCCGTGGTGGCCGAGGCCAAGCGCCTGGGTGCCCTACGCGAACTGCTGAGCGCCGTTCAGCGCGGCGAGTAAGGCTGGCCGCCAGCCGCTATGATGGCCGCCGAATGTCGCGGTCCTCTTCCCTCACCCTGCGGCCTCAGCCGGACTCGCTCAGCAGTGATGTGTCCCCGTACCAAGTGCAGTTGCTGCGGCCCGGCCAGCCACCGTTCGAAGGAAGCCTCGGCGAGCTGGCCGCCGCGCTGCGGTCCAGCGAGCTGGCGCCAGCGCAGGTGCCCCTGCTGGAACTGACCGCAGCAGTGCTCGCCTGGCTGCGGAGCCATCCCGCCTGGCAAGGCGGCCGCCCTCCGGCCGAGGTGCTTCCCCCCCTGGCAGCGGTGATCGCGCTCAAGGCGAGACTGCTGCTGCCCCCGGCCCCGCCGGCCACCAACGACGACAGCGCCGACGACTGGCCAGAACCCTGGGACGAGGTCACCGAGGGGGTTGAGGCCCTGGCCGAACTGGACCGGGCGGTACAGTTCCTCAGCCAGCGGCGGTCCCAGCGCAGCGGGCTGATTCCGGCGCCAGTACCGCAGCCGGGGCTGGAGCTGCCGCGCCGCCAGCGCCCACCCCGCCAGGGCCAGAACCTGCGCCGGCTGCTGGAAGCGGCCCGCGCCGCCGTGCGCGAGGTGGACGTGCCGCTGCTGGCCCGCGAGCGCCTCAGCCTGCAAGCGGCCCTGGGCGCCCTGCTGGCGTTTGGGCGGCGGCTGCGGCACTTCAGCTTCAGCGGCATTACCGCGCAGGACTGGGGCGAGCGCACCACCTACTTCGCTGCACTGCTCGAAGCCGTCAAGACTGGCGAACTGCGCGCCGAACAAGCCAAGCCCTACGGTGAAATCCAGATTGAGTTGGGTGGCGGTCCAAGCGGGGACGCCGCGCCGCCCGCCGCGCCAGTTTCTGCCTGACCACTCCGCGCAGTGAGCTTCCAGCATCAGGCCACGCTGGCGGGCACCCAGCAACGGCACAAGGGGGACCCCGCCAGCTGGACGGAGCCCCCCTTTTTCTCAAATGTGCTGATTTCCAACTGCGCCGGTCTGGCCGGCAGCTTCCTTACTGCGCCGGCGTGGCCGCAGCGGCGGAGCCTTCGCTGGCCGCGCCAGATGCCTGGGCCGGAGCCGTCTGGGCCTCCGAGGTGGCGGCTGCGCCCGAGGCGTCATCCACCACAACTCCAGCTGCGCCAGATGCGCCCTGCGGGGCGGTCTGTGCCCCAGAAGTCGTCT